>CAZPHZ010000007.1:0-18363 GCA_964586035.1 uncultured Saprospiraceae bacterium | reverse complement strand
TATTGGTCCAAAATTTGAAAGAGAAATAAGTGACTTTTTTTCAAATATAAATTCTAATGAACATAAAAAATATCAACTTGGTTTGATAAAACTTGGAGATTTTGCTCGATTTGGCTCACAAAAACCCGCTTTGCTTGATGGAGCCGGAGCCGGTTGTCAATATCCAGGGTTTCGGCGCTTCGTCAGTGGATATTTTTTGCGGCGTCTGGGCGGCCAGGCAAGATTATATGAAGCTCAAAAACAGTATCCAGGAAGAAATAAAAAAACGCTTCGAGGACTATGGATTTCTGTCGCCGAATATGAACCTCGTGCTCACGCTTTGCAGCCTCCGGGGTATTCCCATCGACATCAGTTTCAATACGAAAACGGCAGAGCCGGAACCCGCTCGTGACGACGAATTAGAGGTGCTTTTCGTGCCGAAAGAAGGACAGCGAAGTATGCCGGTTGCTCATCGTATGTTTTTGCACAAAGGCGTGGGACAATTCTGCTTTGCAGAAAAGGGCAAGGATACACCACCCCATGTATTGCGCATTGACCCGGCGGTGCGGGAAGAGCGGCAGATGCTCATCAATACAGCCAAAGCAACGGGGGCGTTCCCCATTGGGTTGAAATTCAGAAAATTGCGAATTCCCGACGGCAGCTACCTCAAAGCCCAGGTACTACGGCTGTTCGGCATCGGCGACTCCGGCACCTTCAAAATAAATGTAGAGGAAGGTATGCCCTTCGATTTCGTGGCCGTAGATGGAGGAGCCATCAACAACGAGCCCATTGGTGAAACGGACAACATCCTCGAGGAGCTTTTCGCAAAGGACTGTGCAAATAATTTAGCCTCGCCCGAATGCAAAAACTTCGGCGCCATTATGATAGACCCCTTCCCAGATTTTGACAGCACCGGCAACGAGCAACCTCCCGAATCCGTCGAACAAGTACCTGCAAAATTGCTGGGTGCCATTCGCCAGCAGGCCATGCTCAAAGAGGGCGACATCCGGCAAGGCTTCAAAGGAGTGGATTACACGCGGGGGCTCATTTTCCCGCGTAAAAAAAAGGCCGGCGGACAGGGGTTCAAGAAAACGGCAATCGCCTGTGGCTCGCTCGACGGATTCGGGGGATTCCTCAGTCGAGATTTCCGGGAGCACGATTTCCGGCTCGGCCGAAAGAATTGTCAGTCTTTTCTTCGCAAATATTTTGTGGTAAATGAGGATGACCGCTACGATGTACTCGGCCGGTGGACGCCGGAAATGAAAGACCGGTTCAGCATCATTTACGAAGACGATAAAAAAACCTACCTGCCTATTATCCCCGACGTAAGTATGCAGCCGGGAGATACCGACCCTTCGAAGTTGCATGCCCCGCCCGATGTATCAATGAGCGCCTCCGAAGTTTGCGAGTACTACCCCGGATTGCGCCACCGCACGGAGCGCATCCTCAAACATTATTTTAACCCGCCGCGCCGAATTTACGGCCGCAAGCGCATCAAATCTTCCCCCCCGGCTTCAAAGGACAGGCAAATCAGGAAGATGATATCGGCGAACACCAGTGGCCTGTTTGGAAAATTGGGATGGCTCGTCATTATCGTACTTACCCTCGCCCTCCTGCTGCCGGTACTTCCCGTACT
The DNA here is from genome assembly GCA_964586035.1 of uncultured Saprospiraceae bacterium. Classification (GTDB taxonomy): domain Bacteria; phylum Bacteroidota; class Bacteroidia; order Chitinophagales; family Saprospiraceae; genus UBA6168. Next base: position 16,748 of record CAZPHZ010000007.1, on the reverse strand, counting down.
ACTATTGCTTACCGTGGTGCCGCTACTCTATTATCTGTTGGTAAAAATCGTGGCGGTAAAGGTGGTCAGATGGACCATTCTGAAAACCATTTTAAAAGACTTGAAAGACAAAGAACTTTTGAGAACATGACCATTGACCATTGGTATGAAAGCGGTAAATATTTCATTTACAATGACCGGAAAATATTTTACCGGGAGGCAGGCACCGGCGAAACACTGGTGCTCCTTCATGGTTTCCCGACGGCAAGCTGGGACTGGCACCGCATCTGGGATTCTCTGACCCTCCGATTTCACGTACTAGCGCCCGATTTGATTGGCTTCGGGTTTTCCGATAAACCCCGCGCTTACCATTACAGCCTGTTGGACCAGGCCTGTCTCATTGAGGAGATGCTGGACAAGATGAAGATAAAATCAGTACATCTTCTGGCACATGATTACGGCGACACAGTGGTCCAGGAATTGCTGGCCCGATGGCTCGAACACCGCAGCAGCCACTTCGAAACGCTTGAATTAAAATCGATTACCCTCCTCAACGGCGGCATTTTTCCCGGCATACATAACCCTCGTTTTATTCAAAAATTATTGGCCAGCCCTGTGGGCAGCATACTCACTCCATTTATGGGCAGGGGCCAGTTGGCACGCACCTTTGCTCGAATATTCGGTGCAAACACCCGGCCCTCACAGGATGAAATCGACGAGTTTTGGTCTCTCATAACTTTCAACAATGGCAAGGCCCGGTTGCCGCAGCTCATCCGCTATATGCACGAAAGGCATAAATACAAAGAGCGCTGGGTAGGTGCCATCGAGGCTTGTCCGCTCCCGCTATGCCACATCAACGGGCAGTACGACCCCATCTCCGGGAGGCAAACTGCCATGCATTTAAAACAAACAGTGCCGCAGGCCACGGTGCATTCTCTGAAGGGTATAGGCCATTATCCACAGATAGAGGCGCCAAAAGAGGTGTTGCACTATTTTTTTCAATTTCTTCAAATGTGAAGTTTTCCCTCCCGCTCTTTTTAAATCTGCTACCTTTGCGCCGTTTTTTTGTAAAATTTTTACCAACATATACAATGTCTATTCTAATAAAGGGCAAGAAAGCGTACAGCATTCTCAACATGAAATGCCCCAAATGCCACGAAGGCGACTTGTTTGAAACGGGGGCATTCAGTTTTAATAAGCCGTTCGACATGCCTAAATGCTGCCCGGCCTGCGGGCAGAGATACTTCTTAGAGCCTGGCTTTTACTATGGGTCCATGTTCGTCTCTTATTTTTTCACAGGCTTTTATTGCTTGACCTTCGTGGGATTGCTGATGCTTGTCTTTAACGTGACCTGGCAGAATGCATTCATTTTCCTCATTCTTAGTATTGCCCTGCTTTTCGTCTGGATATTTCGCATGGCCCGCTCCATCTGGATAAATGTGTTTGTGAAGTACGACCCTCAGGCGATAAAAAAAAGGAAGGCATAACTGCTCATTTTTAAACACAAAAAAATCAGCACTTAAGCGGTGATGCCACTCCACAATTTTTCTATTTTTGCAGCCGCTTTAGAGAATTTTTGTTTTCAGGGTGATTAGCTCAGTTGGTTTAGAGCGCTGCCTTGACAGGGCAGAGGTCACTGGTTCGAATCCAGTATTACCCACGCAACCTGCATTGAGAGAAGGAGTGACGGAGTGGAGGAGTTTTTGAAATAAGGGCGATTAGCTCAGTTGGTTCAGAGCGCACGCCTCACACGCGTGAGGTCACTGGTTCGAATCCAGTATCGCCCACCCCCAGGTAACAGGGTTTTGGCGTTGTCATTACCCGTTGCCATTGTACATCGTTCGGGGTGTAGCTCAGTCCGGTAGAGTACTCGTCTGGGGGGCGAGTGGTCGCAAGTTCAAATCTTGTCACCCCGACATTTTACGAAGAGCTGTGCATTTTGCGCAGTTCTTTTTTTTATGCCTTGCCCCTGAAAAAAAGTGACCCCTCCCCGACATCTCGGGGAGGAGCCATCCCAAAAACCAATTGTTAAAGGACATCTATTCTTTACGGCCCCCGTTGTTTGGCTTTGCCAAAAAAAGGGTCGCTGTTAGTTTTTGATCGGGGTGCGGTCAAAGCGCTTGCGGCCACCGTCGAAATCAAAGGCCAAGGTCACTTCATGGGTTCCGCCATTGTATTGCTGCACATTTTGGAAGCTCACATCGTAGCTGTAATAGAGCTTAAAGACATCGATATTCGTACCCAGCAACAGCCCGACAGCTCCGCCCAATCCAGCCCGGTAGGAAACGCCTGCGATAAGTTTATCATCGATGAAAGAGCCTTTAATGTTGAAGTCGGCCTGAAATGGTTTGTCTTTGATGCGCTGAACCATCAATGAGGGTTCAATGGTGAAATTGTACGGCTCGATGTCGAAGACGTGGCCGAAATTGAGTACCACATACCGGAAGAGCGAACCCTCCGGAGAACCCGACTCGATGTCGCCGATTTTCGCCACCACGAGGTTGGAAAATGTCAAGCCAACAAAGGTCCGGTCTTTAAATGTGCTCCAAAAACCCAGCGCTGCATCGAAAATCTTATTCCCGTCCACAGCATCCTGAATGATGGGGTCGCCAATTTCGTAGAGTGGATTTTGCGTGACCGAATTAGCCAATTTCATGGAGTAGAAGTCGGTGGAAAACCCAGCCGACAACTTCACATCATTAATTTGGTAGCGGAAAGCGTAATTGAGCTGAAACCGCAACACTGACATATTGCCAATGTCTTCCGACATGAGGTTGACGCCAAGACCAAGGGTGTTGCCGATAGGCCCGTTGTAGCCTATGCGGTAAGATTTAGGAGATTCCGGAAATCCCGTCCACTGACTGCGGATGTTCATATTGAGATGATGATCCCCTGTAAAACCCGCGTACGCCGGGTCAATCAACAATGGATTAATATGGTAGTGCGAAAAAATGGTGGCCAAAGTAGTTGTTGTGGAGCCCACCTTTGCTGTTTGCGACCATGCCGTCTGAAACAGGGCAGTGGCCATTATAAGTAAGAATAACTTTTTCATGCTCAAGGATTTAATCGGTTTTGGAAAGAATGATGAATGATGAAAAACCTTTCGGAATTTATCATTCATCATTCATCATATTATAACTACCTGCGCAGCACGGTGACGCTGCCTTTTTTCACTTCGAGGGTTCCTGTCACCGGGTCCGTGTACTCGAAGACGTAATAATACACGCCGTCGGGCACGTCGTTGCCGCGGTTGTTGGTTCCCCGCCAGAGGTCGCTGTCGTTGTAATTTTTCACCTGATAAACGAGCTGTCCCCAGCGGTTGTAAATCTCCAGCCGGTTGTCGCTGAAACGCGAAAGGCAGCCGATGAGAAATTCTTCGTTGAGACCGTCGCCTTCCGGCGTAATTATCGAACGCGCTTCCCCACATTGAGTGGCGTCGCCCACTTTAATGATGAGGTTTTCCTGGCAGTCGTTATTGTCGGTAATTTTCACTAAATAATCGCCTGGGAAAAGTTCGGAGAGCACGCTGTCCTGCGACGTAAAGTCTTTCCAAATAAACGAGTAGGGCCAGGTACCGCTTTCTACCACTACGACGGCTTTTCCATTTTGGCTGCCTTCATCAGGTTCGGAAAAACCCGTAACCACGAGCGGCTCATAAGCAGGCACCGTTGCGGTGCCAATACTGGCGCAACCGTTGGCATCCTTCACCTGCACCTGAATATCTCCTCCGAAGAGTAAAATAGCAGTTTGCGTCGATTGTCCACCATCCCATACATAAGTGTATGGTGCCACCCCGCCGCCGGGGAAGGCCGTTGCCAGACCGCTGTTTTCCCCGCAACCACTGCGCTCGCCTTCGGCGGTTACCGTCAGGTCTGGCGGTTCTGTGACCTCTACGCTTTTGGGTATTTTGCATCCCTCCATATCAGTCACCTCAACCGTGTAAATACCGGCGTTGAGGCCGGTTACAATTTTAGTGGTCGCATTATTACTCCACGAATAAGAATAAGGAGCTGCTCCATTCAATGGGGTCACTTCCGCCACTCCTGTATTGCCACCTGCGCAACGAATATCGAAACCGTTGAAATCACTGGTGGCAGCCACCGTGGCGTCGAGATTTGATACGGAGGTCAATTCATAATTCTCCAGAATTGATGTGCCAAGCGCATCCGTTATTACCACTGTATAAGAACCAATAGGTTGATTTGCTAAAATGGAATCCGTGCCTAATATTTGTCCTCCTGATTTCCATACATAGGTATAAGGCCAGTTGCCACCGGTTGGTATTACAGCGATGGATCCCAGTTCGTCCGGACACGTGGGTTTCACCAAATCGTTTGTCGCAGAAAGCAGTCCGACTTCAATATCGTTGAATACCTGGCAGCAGCCATTGTCGTCGCAAATGGTCAAATCGTAAGTATCAGGTGCAAGGTTGGTTGGGTCCTGTGCGTTAGAACCATTACTCCATTGATAGTGATAGGGAATAGTCCCGCCATGTGGATCTATCTTGATTTTTCCATTTTGAGTGGGAGTGGCTGAAAAACTCTGCACTGGGTCAATGGTCAGCACCACAGTACTAACATCCGCTGTAAATGTGGTATCCTGAAGGTCGGGCCCTGTAGCACCGTCCACAATGGTGACGTTGTAGGTTCCGGGAGCCAGGTTGTTGAAAGTATAAACGCTGCTTGGCTCATTATTATGTGTCTGCGAACCCGAAGGCCCGTTGATAGCATAGTCATAAGGCGGGAAACCACCATTGTTTGTCAGCGTGAGTGAACCGGTACTGCCACTCGAGCAGGAAGGCGACGACACAGCTGAAGACACCAACGGTACCGGAATAAAATCGGGAATGTAAGATTCTACCGTTGCACATCCATTCACATCGGTGATTGTCACGAGGTATTCTGTTTCATCGCAAAGCCCCATCGCCGTGGGACCGGTATTTCCATTGCTCCAGTCATAAGAAAAAGGCGGCCCAAATCCTCCCGATACACTATTGATTGTTACCGAACCATTGCAATCGACGGAAGAAGTCGGTGGAGTTATTGCCGCAACGGGAGCGCTAAAAGGAGCGCCTTCAGAGATATTCACCGTTAATATGCTCTGTTGGCCATCTGTGGGGCTGGACACAGTCACCGTGTATGAACCAACGCAAAGGCCATTAATATTTTGGGTGGTAGCATTATTGCTCCAGTCGTATTGAAGCGGTGGAATACCTCCAACCGGTGTCAGCGTAATGGAGCCATTGCAGGAGTTGAAGCAGGCGTCCTTTTTTTCAAAAGTCACCGAAAGCGGCGCAGGAACAAATGTGGAAGCTGTGGCCGTACAGTTGTTGGCGTCAGTCACTGTTATATCGTACGCACCAGGACAAAGATCCGTTAGGAGGTTGCAATCTGCTGATATGAACTGGTTTGGTCCGTCCCATAAGCAATTGTACGGTGCGGTACCTCCCAAGACGATAGAGGTTATTTCACCATCGCAATTGCTGGCCGTAGCATCCTGTGCTGAAATGAGCATGGATATAGCGTCGGGCTGTGTCACCGTGACCTGCGTAGTGAGGATGCATCCCAGTGCATCTCTCGATTGCACGGTATACAGGCCTGCAATGAGGTTGGCAAAAGTGCTGCCGGTACTCCATGCCGGATACGGCGCCACATTCAACACCCTGTATTGATAGGGACCCACGCCGCCCGAAGCATTCACGACGATTGAGCCATCGCTGCCACCATTGCATTTCACAGGAATAGCCATCGGCTGCGCCGAAAATTGCGATGGAGGACCAGCCACCTGTATCGGGTCGGAAACCAACTGGCAACCGTTGCAGTCGGTGATAGTGACAGTGTACGTACCGGGGCCAATACCACTCAGGTCTTGTGAGGTAGGGCCATTGCTCCAAATATAAGTATAACTCAGACAGCCGGGCGGCGAGAATGAACCGCCTGTAACGGTGATATTAATGCCACCGTTATTTTGCCCGAAACAAGTTTCATTTGTCACCTGGCTCACCATGCTGAGGGCTGCGACAGGCTCACTGATTGTAAAAGTAGCAGTTTGCGTTTCATTGCCCCCACAACTCGTCACAGTGACGGTGTAATTGCCAGCTACCAGATTCGACAAATCTTCGGTGGTGGCACCATTGCTCCATTCATAAGTAAAGCTGTCGTTGCCTCCGGATGCGGTAATATTTATGGCACCGGTGGCGTCGCCTTTACAATCGACGTGGGTGATGACCGGGTTGCCGATGGTCACGGGTCCACCGCAATCATTTCCGATGGTGAATGCTCCAGGATTAAAGGTGGGAACCACGGGGTCGGGGCCATAGCAGTTGGTTACTTCCACCACGGTAGGTGTTCCATCGAAAGTGAGATTGGTCGATTGTCCGCCAGTTCCGGCAGCATCGAAGCACATCTGGAAAATCACGGTACTATCGGCCAGCGTTACGCCGTTTGTCGTTTGGTCAAACCATGAAAAAGTGACGGTACCTGTGCCGGCATTGGCTACGCCAAAACTACTGGCGGTGAGGCCCGGCAAGCCAAATCCTTGCACGCCTGTAAAAGAGGCAATGGCGGGGTCGAAATGCATGGAAAATTGAGAACTTACAATGCAGTCGAACCCTGAAACTGTAACGTCCATACAGACATTTTGCCCAGTCGTCGCCATTACATCCGCTGCGGTAAATGTCAACCCGGCAGACGGTGGTGGTGGTACGCTGTCGCAAATTATGATTTTTCCGGTGATGCCCTGGAAGGGTACAATTGCACCAGTCGTGTCGGTTACTTCTTGCGGAGTTGGGGTATTGGTAAATTCAAAGAGCGTGGAATCAGAACAGTTGTTCGGTCCAATGGCATCGAAACACACCTGGTAAATGACGGTTCCGTTGGGCAATGTCTCGCCATCTACTTCGGGGTCGAGCCACGAAACAGTTAGCACGCCATTGGCGGCTTGGTTGGTGCCGAAGCTACCTGCGCTCAGGCCGTTGAGGTTGAAGCCTTGCACGCCTGTGTATTGCAACTGTGTTTCATCGAACGCCATGCTGTATTGCATAGACACGATGCCGTTGAAATCATTCACACTCACATCTGTGCAAAATGACGTTCCAGTAGGGATAGTATCATCGGCAGCGATGACGGCCCAGCCAACCACTGGAGGATTCCCTGTACCGCCGCCGCCACCACCACCATCACAGATGGTAACGATTCCGTTGACACCCTGGAAGGGTACTATATCTCCCGCCAGATTTGTCACTTCCTGTGGAGTGGGAGTGTTGGTAAAACTGAACAGTGAAGAACTATTGCAATTGTTTGCACCTATGGCATTGAAGCATACCTGGTAAATGACCGTGCCGTTCGGCAGCGTCTCCCCGTCTACTTCGGGATCGAGCCACGACAAAGTCAGGATGCCGCTGCCCGCCTGATTGACGCCAAAACTGCCTGCAGAAAGGCCATTGAGGTTGAATCCCTGTAAGCCGGTGTATTCAATTTGAGTTTCGTCGAATGCCATGCTGTACTGCATGGATACGATGTCCACGAAGTCATTTACACTAACATCGAGGCAAAAGGAATTGCCGGAAGCCACCGTTTGATCGGACGCGATTACTGCAAATCCAACAGGTGGCGGATTGCCACCGCCTCCACCTCCGCCGCCGCCATTGACGGATGCGTTTTGGGCTGTCAAGCCGATGCTGTTGCCGCCGCCGTCAATCACCTCGATGGGAGTGGGCGTTCCCGAAAAGGAAATCGTTGTGGCATTGGTATTCAGCACGTGGAGGGTAAGGCTGTAAAGCACAGTACCTGAAGGCAGGGTTACGCCGGAAACGCCGGGGTCGAACCACGACACAGCCAGCTGACCGCTACCGGTGTTGCTGGTGCCGAAGTTGGCCATTGAGAATCCGTCTAACAGTGTAGTAATGTTGGTCACCGACACATAATCCAGCACCGTTGGATCCCAATTCATGGAATACTGGAAGCTGAGGATATTCGTAAAGCCATCAACGACAATGTCAACGGTGATGTCATCACCAGCGTTGGCAGTTATTGTCTGTGGGGATACGGTGAAGGTGGGCTGTGCCGCGAGAGTTGTTGCAAATGATGCAAGCAAGGCCCAGCCAATGACGAGGTTGGTAATCGGTCTTTTCATATGTTCGGAATTGGGACAAAATTTAAGTAATCGGTTAAAAAACGGTTCTTACGGGGCTAAAACAGGAAAGTCTACCAGCCGCCCAAGACTGATAGTTTTTCCAACAGGACAATCACTACTGCAGAATCATCTGTCTTGTGGCAGTGCCTTGATCCGTTCGCAGGCTGTAGAGATAAGTGCCAGCACTCTGGAACAAATTCCGCCTGATAGGTATCGAATGCGACCCGCTTGAGTAATACTCCGAGGTTTCGTAAACGACCTTCCCGGTGTTGTCGTAAATACTCAAATTGGCCTGTGTACTTTTGTTTAAATCGAAATTGATGTAAGTGATATTTGTAAATGGATTGGGGCTATTCTGAAGAAGGACAAAGTCAGTGGTTGATGTTTCCGTACTGGCATTTGGCCCTGCAACCGTAATGTTGCCATTTTGAATAATGAATGGAAGCATGCCCTGCGTCCCCACCACTTCTACCACAATGGGCTCATTGGTAATGGTGACATCCGCCGTAGCATTAGGGTCGCCGATTACTTTGAACCAAACGGAAAACATGGCATCCATGTCATCGAGCGTGATGCCGGTAAGTTCGAGCTGGTACCATGCGAAGCGGAGATTTCCGGCTTCCACTTCCGTGGTGCCGAAGTTGCCTTCGGTGCTCATATCGGGCAACCCGAAGTTGTCCACGCCAATGTATTCGAGTACGTCTTTGTTCCAATTTAGTGAAAATTGGACTCCGGTAATGAGATTAAAATTCTCTACTTGTACGTCGAGGTGAATGTTCGCCCCCGGCTCAACTACCATGTCCGGTGTTTTGAGCGTCACTTCCTGTGCCACAAGAGCCGAGGAGAACAGGAAGGCTAAGATAGTGGAGTAAATATTAAATTTTTTCATAATCAAAGTAATAACAAGTAGTTTGCCAAAAATGAAGGGATGTGGAGATGCCTAATACTTATGGCATCTCCACTTCCCGGATAGATTATTCCACAACAATCATCTTTTTGGTTGCTGTGTGTGTGGCCGTTTTCAGGGTGTAATACAGTACCCCCGATGCGGGTAATTCATTTCGATTGATAAGAATTTCGTTGTAACCTTTTACGAAATCACGCTCTACCTGTTCCACTACTTTCCCGGAAATATCACAGATACTCAGCTTGCCGCTGCTGCCATTCGGGAGGTTGAAACTGATGAGCGTTGCATTCTTGAATGGGTTCGGCATATTCTGGTATAGCTCAAAATCCGAGCCGGGCTGCCCATTAAAGGTCAATTCCACCTCCATTGAGGCACCATCCAAATTGTATGCTTCGGCAGGTGTAAACCTGGAATTGAGGCTGAGATTGTCACTGAGAATGCCAGCCTTCTTTGCACGGAATATCAATGTAAATAATACTTTATCTCTCGAAGCATCGCCGTTCCAGCTGGTAGTAATAGCACCCTCGCCGAGCAGTGCGAAGCCGAAGTTTTCCTCTTTGGCAATGCCGGGAATCATCTCTTTGAAATCAAGAGCGTCCTGGTCGAAGTTCAACGTGAATTGGTAACCAAGTACCTCGAAATCAGATGTACTCACTTCCACTCTGACATCTGTCCCGGCAGCAAGTCTCTGGTTGTCAGCTGTGAGGATGAACGGGTTGCTGCTGCGCCCCTCAGCCCCCCCGAGGAGGTTGGCCGAACTGTTGACGTCGCCAATTTTTACAGCGGTGAAATCAGCATCGAGCACACTGGCAGGTATGTCATTGATGTTTATTACCTCGGGAAACTGCTCTGCCCACGGATTAGAAGATTCCGGGAACACATAGGCTTTATCGATAAACCGCCAGGAAGAATTATTGCTAAATTCGGGAATGATGGCCAAAATCAGCTTGCGCAGCTCTACCAAATCGGCTGTGGTGATGGAGGTCGAATTGTTGACATCTGCAGCTATGAGCTTATACGGGCTATCCAATATTTGAACGCCGAGGATATGCTTCGTAATAAGGACAAGGTCGAATGTGCTGACGCCATTAAGCGGATCGTCGTTCTTTTCAGGGGTCACCGTTACGTCATTGCCAATGGGAATGCTGGCAAAATTGTACACCCCGTTGGTATTTGTGAACATTGAGCCGTTGCTTTCTCCACTCAGATTAACCACCACATTTTCCACGGGATTTTCATTTTCATTGGCGATGGCACCGCTCACATTCACCACGAGGGTGTCGCCGGAGCACTGCCCCAAATTGGCCTGAATGACTATAAATGTTTCGCAATAATCCTGATTGCCGGAAGCATCGGTGAGCCACATTTGTACTGTTTGCTGTCCCACATCTCCGCAATAATAAGTATGCTGCGTATCCGAGGTATCGGCAGAAAAGGAAAACAGTAGCTCACCAGGGCAATTGTCGAAGCTACCTGCGTTAAAATCACTGGCCAGCACATTCACCTGAATAGTATCGGCAGGCGGATCCAATTCTACGACCAGCCCATTCTTACAAATTGGTGTCGGTTTCTTGCAATCTACCACGGTGATGGTGGTATGACAGTCCGTTTGGTTGTTACAGTTGTCCGTCACATTGTACGTTACATCGTAGGTACCCGGAAAAACATTTACGAAGGGCCCGAAACCATTACCCAAATCGGAAGATACGTCGAACACGAGATCGGGACTGCAATCCTGCACCTCGGGAGTGGGGAGCAAAACTGTCGCTTCACAGGTATTGTTTTCAATACATACTTGCGGAATATCGCAGCCATTTGGATAAAGGGGATCTACGGTATCGATTACTTTGATAATCTGTTCATAAATGATATAACCATCCCAAGGGTCGTCATCAAGGTCGGTATCGGGATCAGTAATTTGCGTAGCCTGTGCTGCAGTGGGCCGGTTGGAAACAGGGCCGCTTCGCCAGCTATCGCGGAAAGTGCGATCGTCACAATCACCGTCGCCGTCAAGGTCGCATTGAGGATAAGGTAGTCCGAGCTCGTTTTCCGCCTGCTCTTCCACCTCTTCGTCGATAGTGCCACCTACGACACACCAGTTAATGACAGTCCAGTTTCTAACAATTTTATAACAGGCATCGGGAACCACGGTGTAAATCTGGTCTTCATAAGATACCGCCACTAATTCACAAGTTTCAAAGAAAATCTGCGGTTCTCCGAAATTCGGAACAGTGTCCCCACAGGTCACGGTGATGTCGGCGGGAAATGAAACCACCCAGTCGGACACATGATTCACATCGACAACCTGTGTGCAGGTTTGTCCGCTTTGGTTACCGCTGGGATCTTCTGCTGTCCAGGTACGCGTAATTGTACCTTCCAGGCATTGGTCAATATTAATATCGATGCCATAATTGAGCACGAAAGAGCAATTGTCGTAAAAAACAGGTGCCCCGAAATATTGGTCGAGGAACAGGCTCTGTGCTTCCGGGTCGCCTTCGAGGTCCGCCAATTGGGTCTCCAGGTTATCGGCATACCAATCGCAATTAATGCTTTGGTTGCCGGGACAACTTTGGAGCACAGGGTCCAATTTGTCGTTCACATTCACAATGACCATACAGTCGTTGTAGTTCCAATAACAATCGTATGCCCTGAAAACCACGGTGATCGGATTTACATCCAAATCTTCACAGCAGAAAATCACGGTAGGGCCAAAGACGGTATCATCGTGCCCATCGTCACAGTTGTCTTCCATGCGGCGTACCTCGAAATGGTCGAGGCAGCAGTTATCGTGGGTGCCGTCATCAAACGTTTCAGCAAACACCATGGCGGTGCCGTTTTGCGTCAGATTGACAGCGGTTATTTCATCGCAAACAGCGGTAGGTCCAATGTCGTCCACTACCGTCACAGCAACTACAAAGTTGGTTTGATTGCCGCAGGCATCGGTAGCCTGGTAGGTCACGTTGTGGGTGCCAAGGGTTAAACCGGGAGGCGGTATAAGACCACCATTGGCTCCATCGCCACCATTGATATAAATGGCTTCGCCTACCGGCGTAAATATTTTAACGGTGATGGCAGTGCAATTGTCACTCAAACTGGTGGGGGGTTGCAAAAATGCCTGCGAACGGCACCCCAATGGGTACTGCTGCGGAATATTTGCACTCACGGAAAAAGGCGCCACATAAATAGTTGGCGCAATGTTGTCCATGATTTTTATGATTTGAATATTGTCTTCTCCCCCAACGCCCGATGTAACTATCTCGCAAGTGCACCAGTCCATTACCGTCCAGGTACGTATAATTTTAAAAGTGTTGCCGCAGGTTTGCAGCGTTTGATCGCTATATGTTGTCTCGTAGTTGCAGTACAACCCTTCAACATTATAGATGTTACCGGAACCTGTGTTGGAAAGGACAGGAGCAGGAAGCCCGGCGCTCACATCAATGGCTAACGTGGAAGGATTGGTATCCGTGACAAGCGGGTTCAAAGGCTCAGCCGCTATTATGCCGGGGTAATTGTCGTATTGCTGGCAATGCCAGATAATGTCTTCCGGAAAGTCTACAGCAGCAGGCCGGGATACGGTTATAATTTGATCGCATGGATTCGAAACGTTGCCATAATTGTCCACCGCCACATAGGTCCTGGTAATAGTGACGAACCCACTGGTACACAATCCGCTCGAATTCACTACCTCGTTGGTTAATTGTATGTCAGGATCTGGATCGCAATTGTCTACGGCAGTGGGAAGAGGCAAAGCGTTCAAATCTTCATAGCAAAATGCGGTGAGGTTGGTACAAACCGGCACCGGGGCTAATTTGTCCTCCAAAATCATATTGCCCCAGCAGGAATTGCCGGATACGAGATCTTCAATGGTTACCGAGAGGGTAAGTCCCAAATACTGACTGGCATCCGTGATAGTTACCACGTTGATGCCGGAAACAATAATGGTTAAGCCATACTTAATTGTGATGGAATAATCGTGGCCGGGAATGGGGTCGCCTTCCAGAATCTGGTCGGCATCGATGGTCGCCTCACAGGCACCCGGGGTCGGTGCTATGGAAACTTGCACGAGGTTATTGCAAGCCAGGGGTTGTGCCAAAATATTACCGTTGCTCAGCAACATGGCCAGCATCAGCGAAAGTGCTGAAATGACAGGCACTCTGGTAAAATTCGCTTTTTTCATAGAAATTATAATTTGTTAATTGATGGGTGTAACTCAGTCCGGGCAGAATGTTTGACCATTCGCACCAAAACATTTTCTCTTCAGGTGTAAGTTTTGTTCACAATCAATGACAAAGAACAACAATACCACCTCGCACAATACGCCCTCAACCTCATCAATCAAAGGACACCTTGCAGCCATGCTGCAACCCCAAATTCAGTAGAATCTATGAAAAACTACAAAAAGGCAAACAAGTATTCAGAAAACTGGTAACTGGAAATATTCCAAAGGAAAGAATAGGAGAATAGACTTGAGTGTACTCGTTGTAGTTCATGGGAATTCTTTTCGATTAATGGGACAAATATAAGCATCCTGTGATTTCAATCCAAAAGATAAACGTATGTTGGTTAACAACAGGGATTGAAATCCGGGGCAAATATATGCCTTTCGGAAACTTTCAATCATACCTGTATAGTGGTATTTTAAAAATAGGAAACTTTGGCGGAGGCAAAGAGATGAGGTAAACAATAGCTTCTAACCCAACGATTATGCCAAATTCTTTATGTGTTGGCCATTGGAGTTGTAATTACAACAAATTATTTTCAAATGCCATTTTAATAAGGCTTGCAGAACTGCATACACCTAATTTTCTCATGATGTTCTTCCGGTGCACACTCACGGTTTGGTCGCTTATGAACAATTCACCAGCTATTTCTTTGTTGCTTTTAGCCTGCCCAACCATTTTCATGACCTCCATTTCCCGACGCGTCAGGTTGAACTTTTTGAGGAAGCGGTCGTCGTAAGAAATCCTCAGCCTGCCGTCTGTCATCAACCGGGAGTGCCTTCCCCCGCCGTTGGTGAATGACAGGCAATTGCTCATGTATGTTTCTCCTTCCATCACCACGGAGATGGCGGTGTACAGTTCATCCACATTATTGCTTTTCAGCACATACCCATCTACTCCGCCCTTAAAAGCAGCTTTAACGATTTTCGTTTCCTCGTACATGCTTAGGATGATTATATGCAAGGGTATTTTCCGCGCTTTGATATGAGACAACACTTCAAGGCCGTCCATATCGGGCAAATTCATGTCGAGCAACAGCAGGTCTGCTTCATTTTGGCTGGCAAGTTTTAAAATGGAATTGCCCGTGCTGGCCGTTCCGACGAGATCGCAGCGAAAACCTTTTGATTGAGCCAATACTACTTTCAGGCCTTCGATAAATATCTGATGGTCATCGGCCACCAATACACGGTAAGAGGGAAATTTCATAGACTCGTACTTTCAATAAATAAATCGGTTTGCAAAATCCTCCATTAGAATGGTATGCGAGGATTTAACCATGTTTACTTAAAGAAAATATAATGCCATATGATGCACAAGGTGGCGAATGCATTGGCAATAATGAGAGAACCGGCCGAATATATTAAAGAAAACACTTTGTATGTTGGAGAAACCGGAGGTCTAAATAATTCAAATCACAGAAAGGAATTCACCTGAACGACCTTGTCCTCTTCGTCTTGATAAAGTGCATAGGAGAATCCGGGCTGCAAGCTATATGCACCGATTTCTCCCTTTTTATTGGTGGCAATGTATCCTACCTGCATTTTTTTGTAATCTTTTTGTTTGTGCACGATGCGCCCGATGGCTTCTTCGCAGGCCTGTTGCGGCGTCATCCCCTGTCGCATCAACTCGACGATGAGAAAAGAGCCGAGGGTTTTCAACACAAGTTCGCCCATGCCGGTGGCAGCGGCTCCTCCCACTTCATTGTCGGCGTACATACCGGCGCCGATGATGGGCGAATCGCCCACCCTGCCGTGCATTTTGTAAGCCAGGCCACTGGTGGTGCAGGCCCCGGCGATGTCGCCGGCTTTATCAATGGAAATCATGCCTATCGTATCGTGCAACTCGGCATTAATCACCGGTTCATATTGAGCTTTTTTCTTCCATCTTTCCCAGGCTTTACGGGATTGTTCGGTGAGCAGGTTTTCTTTTTTAAAACCCTGTTCCAATGCAAATTGCAGAGCGCCATTGCCCACGAGCATGACGTGGGGTGTTTTTTCCATGACGCGGCGCGCCACCGAAATGGGATGCACGATGTGTTCGATACAGGATACCGAACCGGCATTGCCCGCAGCATCCATGATGCAGGCATCAAGAGTCACATGACCATCGCGGTCGGGTGCTCCGCCGAGACCCACCGAAGTATTGTCAGCATCTGCTTCAATAACTTTTACACCTGCCTCCACGGCATCGAGGGCATTGCCTCCGGCAGCCATTATCTGCCAGGCTTTGTCGTTGGCTTTGGTGCCAAAGGGCCAGGTGGACAGTGCCAGCGGTATCGATTTTTCACCAACAGAAGCCTGTTGGCCGGAACAAGCACCCACTGAAAGGCTACCCATGGCAGCCGCCAGGGTGCCTCTGGCAGTATTGGTCAGGAATTTTCTTCTCGTTGTCACGGCAACTGGTTTTCTTTACAAAGAGAGCAAACATAATCATATTTGCACTGCCATTAAAATTATTCACATGCAAAGAGCGGAACTGGTATTTATTAAAATTCTCGTGCATTTGTTGGGTCTCCTCCCTTTTCGTGTGTTGTACTTTTTATCGGACATGCTTGCTTTTATGTTCATCCATGCCATACACTACCGCCAAAAAGTCATCAGGATGAATTTGCGGAATTCGTTTCCCGAAAAAACAACGAGTGAAATCCGTCATCTCGAACACGAATATTACCACCATCTCTGTGACATCCTGCTCGAAGCCATCAAAGGGCTGACCCTGCCTGCCGCAGAGCTCCAACGCCGGTATTCCTTTCGCAACCCCGAAATTTTTCAGCCTCTTTTTGAAAAAAATGAAAGCGCCATCGTGCTGGCCAGCCACTTTGGAAACTGGGAATGGGGGGTGTTATCGCTCCCGCTGGCAGTTATTCACCGGGTGGTAGGTATTTACAAACCGCTGTCGAACCCATACGTCAACGACTTCCTGAACCACCGCCGGAAACAGTGGGGTTTGCACATGACCAGCATGGCCGGTACCGGCCGAACCATTGTGAAATATCGTGAGCATCCAAGTCTGTTCGTCCTAATCGCCGACCAAATTCCCACCGATGTGAAACACGCACACTGGTTGCCACTCCTTCACCAGGATACCCCGTTCCATCACGGTGCTGATAAGCTTTCGCGGAAAACGGGATACCCCGTTTATTTGGTTGATATACAATTGAAACGCCGGGGATTTTACGAGGTCAAATTCACTGAGTTGTGCAGCCATCCGGCACAAACAAAAGAGGGGGAAATCACCGCCATTTACGCAGAAAAGCTGGAAAAATTCATCCGCGAGAACCCGTCGCAATGGCTCTGGTCGCACCGCCGGTGGAAAAGAAAACGGCCCGCAGAAAGCTGACCTACGGTTTGCCGAGCAGCCGGAACATATTGCGTTTGTACGCCTCCACACCCGGTTGGTCGAAGGGGTTGACGCCGCGCAGGCAGCCACTCACCGCCACGGCTTTACCAAAGCGCATTGAGGAGGGCATGAACCTGCCGTTCGTCACCATCTGCCCTCAGTGTCCGCTG
>CAZPHZ010000006.1:0-19613 GCA_964586035.1 uncultured Saprospiraceae bacterium | reverse complement strand
GCTGATGCTAAATAGTCTGATAAAGCGCTGATTCCCCGCAAGTTAGCTGGGAATGAATTTTAGATAAGTATGGGATTGCCAAAGACAGGCGTCGCGAAGATTACTTTCAAAACGATATGTACCATTTTTATGCTGCCATCTCCGGCGTCCTAAATATGGCACTATTATTCATAAACTCCCAATTTTGTCAGAGAAAATTCAGGATATAGCCATACTCTAATTCCCTCTTCTGATAGCCCGCCCGGCTAAAGTGCCTGTAAATTGCCGTTTATCAATGACCACCCTGCCATTCACAATAACGTATTCCATACCTTCTGCATAAACATCTGGCTGTTCGTAGGTGGCTTTATCCTTCACCGCTTCGGGCTTAAAAATCAGCACATCGGCATGGTATCCCATTTTGAGCAGACCCCGCTTCGGAATGCGGAATACCGTGGCAGGCAAATCTGTGCTTTTACGCACCATTTCAGGCAAGGTCAGCACGCCTTTTTCCAGCACATACTCCCTTATTTTTTTTGGAAATGTGCCGAACTTCCGAGGGTGGCCCACAGTGCCATCCGACGAAGTCATTACCCAATCCTGCTGCATAAAATTTTGGATATCCTCCTCCTGCATGTTGAACGAAGCTACTTCGGCGCTGCCGTTCACGATAATTTTCTTGGCTGCTTCAATTGGTGGCATCTGCCATTCACTTGATATTTCTGCCAATGTTTTGCCAGTCACGCCCGGCATAGGCGCCGAAGTCAGGAGTAAGGAGCCCGGTCCGCCCCGCCGCCGCAGGTTGTCCTCCATGCCTGCGTCGATGCTGTCTTTGAGAACCGGGTCACTGAATTTGCTTTCAAAATCCGAATTGCCGGCATAAACCCAACCGGGTAGCAACGCCTGGTCGAGGTGGGTGCCCGATGCGCGATAGGGGTACTGATCGGCAGTAACCTTCAAGCCCTGCGACCGGGCTTGAACGACGTGGTTGATCACCTCGTTGCTCAGGCCCCACACATCAACACCGAGGCATTTTATGTGCGAAATATTGGCGGCGATGTTGGCATCTCTGGCTACCTGAATACTTTCGTCCACAGCGGCGAGCAAACCGATGTTATAGCTGCTTTCGTCTCTGATATGGGCGTCGTAGATACCCCCGTACCCAGCGGCCACTTTCGCCAATTCCACCACTTCCTCCGTGGTGGCAAAGCTGGCTGGGGCATAATAGAGGCCTGTGGAAAAGCCGAGAGCACCTTCTTCCATGCCCTTGGCCACTAGCTTTTTCATGGCATCCATTTCAATTGTGGTGGGCGGGCGTTTTTCCATCTTCATCACTTGTTTCCGAATGGTTCGGTGACCAACGAGAATAGCGGCGTTGGTGCCAATACCCTGCCGCTCCCAGTCTGCCAGTTGCTTACCTATTTGTATAACACCACCCCCGTCGTTGCCAGTCATCACCGTGGTGACGCCCTGAAAGAGGTAGTTCAAGTTGGCATGGCGGGTGCTGTCATTGAGGTCGGCCATTGCGTGCGTATGTACGTCGATAAAACCCGGGGTGACGGTATAGCCGGTGGCGTCGATTATTTTGGCGGCCCGGATGCGGGTGCTGTCACAATGGCCGGTGAAGGTTATTATTCCACCGTCTATTAAAATGTCTGCAATAAAAGGCGCCCCTCCCGAACCGTCGAGCAACGTTCCGTTTTTTATCCAGATATCAGCTTGTTGCAAGGGTTGGCAGGCTGCCAATGCCACGATGAGCAGCACTCCTGATAAGTATTTTATACTAAAATCCATAAGCAGCATTTTGAAGGTCTTTCACATTTTTAAACGGCCTGCCGGGTTTGAGGTACCGGGCCAAAAACTCGTACACATCAAACCGCACCTCTTTAGCCAGTTTGGTGTCGATGCGGTTGAAAGCGTGCCCGCCTTCGGCAGCTTCGAAAATCTTGTACTCGAATTCTTTGCCTTCGGCCTTGAGGGCCTGAATGAGGTGCTCCACTTCGAGCACGTTCACATCCGGGTCGATGGTATTGGTGTGAATGAGCAGCGGTGTTTGCAATTTGGCGGCCTGCCATGCGGGCGAGCGGCGGCGATACTCTTCCACGTCCTGATGGGCAGATTTACCGATGTGGTAGTCTGCCGAGTAGAGGTCGCGGTACCCCTGGGTCTTGTAACCCATGCGGGCCACGAGGTCGCTCACGGGCACACCGGCATAGCCCACTTTGTAGGCATTGGGATAGTTGAAAAGGTTGAGCAGGGTAATCATTCCGCCGTGGCTCCAGCCAAAAATGCCCACCCGTTTTGCATCGACGATGTCGTAATTTTCCACCATGTAATCGCGGCTGGCTTTCACATCGGATACTTCCAACCCGCCATAATCTATGCTTTCATAAAACCGCTTTCCATAGCCGGTGCTGCCACGGTATTCGGGAGCCACCACGATGTATTGCTGGGCCATCAACTCCCGCATGATGTGGGTGTAAAAAGTATTAAAATCGCCATGAACGCCACCATGGGGGAATACCAGAAGCGGGTATTTTTTGGCAGGATTCACACTGAGCGGGATGAAAATGTAGGTTTTGAAGCGCATGGGGTTTTTGGCGAGCATGGTGGGGTTGTTGCCTCCGGTGCTGAAATGCTTGATTTGCGCCTCGGTGAGGGGCGGGCCGGTAATTTCCACCTTGTCGATGTGCGCCACATCGCCGAGGCGCTGGAACCATAAGAGGTCGTCCACGGATTTTTCCAAAACATCGAAATTGTGCCGTACACCGGACAATTGCTTCTTCAACGAGGAAATTTCTTCTTTCAGGTCTGCTTCTGTTTGCGCTTGCAGCGCAACAAAACTCAGCAGAAAAGCAGCGAGGAGCGGGAGTTGTTTTTTCATATCGAATTCATTGAAATGGTTAAGAAGATTGAATGCCTTTGAAGGCAAGGCAGATTGGCGGCTGATACCACCGTCTCGTGCCTTATCTCTTTTTCGCCGGTGCCCGGAAAATCAGCAATTCCATCATTTCCACGGCGCTCACGCGGCCTTTCTCGCGGATGAAATCCCGCGGGGTGTTGTCGCCGATTTCGTAAGTCAGGCTTTCAGCCCCGAACTGTGTGTAAAACCAGGTTTTTGACACGGGCTGGTTCAGTCCGGAGGGCCGGTCGTCGGCATCGTAACCGGGAATGGAGCTTTCGATGCCCTGCAACCAATAGTCTTTGAATCCGTGCAATACGGATTGCAGGCTTTCATCAAAGGTGTAATACACGTCCTGCCAGGTGGAGTGAAAGTCGAGCCCCAAAACCACCTGACTTTTGTTTTCGTGTTCCGTTTGCACGATGAAATCGGCCACCTGGCGGGTTTCAGGCTGGTGGTAATAGGCCCAGTCGCGGTTCAGGTCGATGCCACCGGCGTTGTGGCGCCAATGGCCGTTATCTACGCCATCGGGGTTCATCAGCGGGAAGACGAGGAGGTGGTATTTGCGCCGGAAGGCGTTGGCCAGCGGCGTGTCAGCCATGATTTCTTCCACAAAAGCCTGCATGGCAAAATAGCCGGTTACTTCCGGAGGGTGTTGCCGGCTCATGATCACCACCAGGTCCTTCTTTTTTGGCGGGCCTTCGTTGATGTCGAGCATGATAAGCGAACGGCCCTGTTTGCTTTTGCCCACCTCTTTAAAACTAACAGCGGGATGGAGGGCCATGGTGCGGGCCCATTTTTCCACTTTTGAGGAGGGGGTCACTTCTTGTGCAGCAACCCAAAGTGTGTCGGGGCTGAGGGCCAGCGTAAGCGTGGCATCGCTGCTGTCGAAGGGCTGCACCAGTGCGGAATCGAGGCGGTTCCAAACCTGGCCGTTGCGGCTCACTTTCGGGGGGTAGCGGTGGTGGCCGTTTTCATAATGCAAAATCAAATGTACGATGCGGCTGCTGTCTGCCCACAATTTAAAAGCGTACCACGGCGACATATTAATGGGCGCATTTTCAGGCGTAATGAGGGCCTGCCAGGTGCTGTCGTTTATCTGGGTGAAATCATTCAGCCGGGCTGCGTCGAAACGGTTGCCGGCATGGACGCCACCGGCATCCCAGGTTCTTTTTTCCTGCATGGCAATGGGCCTGGTGGTGGTGTTCACCGGTTTGGGAAAATTGTAAGTGGTGGCCTGCGGCAATTTGCACGCGGCGATTCCCAAAACGAGAATGAGGGCGGCCAAGATGTGGTTTTTCATCGTCAATGTGTTTGCATGTTTTTTTAACTTCTTTTTAGTCCTGAACCCCGTCTTTTTCTTTTTGAAATAAGGCCAGGTTGTCCCGGTGGAATTTTTCCATACCCCGGCGGAAGCGATACCGTTGCCAGAGTTTTTCCGTGTTGAATTCTTTGCCTGCGGCAACACTGGCCCGCACCTCGCGAATGTAATCGAGGGCTTCTTGTTTTCGGTGTAAAACGTCTGTGCGGTTCAGGGCCACATCGCCATGCCCAGACACCATGAGGGCAGGAGCGTGTTTTTCCAGGATGAAATCAGCTTTGCCCAGGGTTTGTTCATAAGCCTGACTGCTGTGGTAAATGTACGGAAACTCTACTTCGCACAAATAGTCGCCCGCCAGCCACACGGGCCCGAATCCTGTCTGTTGCGACTCGACCACCGTAAAAACACCGTCGGCAGTATGGCCCGGAGCTAAGTAAAAAGTGAGTCTCGCATTGCCCACCTCCAGGGTTTGGCCGTCGCTGCTGATGCTGTGGTCCACACGGGGGTATTCGATGGGGTAGGGGCGGGTGATGTAGTTTTCGTCGTCCCACTGCCGGATCTGCTCCACGATTGTTTCCTTTTTCCGGCTAAGGTGAAAAGCAGCGGTGGCAATGACCCGGGCCTGCGGGAAAGCGCCATACCCGATGATATGGTCGTAATCGGAATGGGTGAACAGCAAAAAAACAGGCCGGCCGGCCGCCTCGTTTTCCACCCAACGCCGGATGGTGTCCACCTCGGCGGGCAGCCAATTAGGGTCAACCACCAGCACGAGGTCATCCATCCGTATGACCGTACTCGTAGTGCGAAAAACAGCACTTTCAAAAACAGTGACGTGCGGGTTTTTGTATTGAATCATGGTTGCCTAACTTCGGCGCCAAATATAGGATTTGTGCCGGCATTGCCGCCATTACCAGCGCTTAATTCAATTCCGGCATTTGCCGTTCCATTGCGTCATGATAAAAACCATAGACCTTTTTCATCAGGGGCATTCCCACACTATCGCAGCGTTTCTCGTTGAAACTTCGGCAGGACCTGTGCTTATTGAGACCGGCCCACATTCGGCTTTTGCCGCGTTGAAAGACGGGATTCACCGTGCCGGGTATTCGTTGAACGAAATCCAGAACGTGTTTGTAACGCACATTCATTTCGATCACGGGGGAGCAGCCTGGGAGTTCGCAAAACGCGGGGCTGTGGTTCATCTTCACCCGCTGGGTGAGTGGCATTATGCGCATCCTGAAAGACTCTACGCCTCGGCCAAAAGAATTTATAAGGACAAAATGGACGCGCTGTGGGGCGCGCTGAATCCAATTCCGGAAAATTTGCTTCATGCTGTTGAAAATAAGGAGTCCGTTCAGGTGGGCGGCACTGCTTTTCAGGCCTTGCATACTCCGGGCCACGCCATTCACCACATTGCCTGGCAGGTGGACGATGTAGTTTTTACGGGGGATGTTGGGGGCATTTGTATCGGAGGAGCCGCGGTGATGCCGCCCTGCCCGCCACCTGACATTAATATTGGGGAGTGGCTGGAATCTATCGACTTGATTGAAAAACAAAAGCCCGGAGCGCTTTACCTCACACATTTCGGCCGTGTGGAGGATGTGGCGGAACATTTTTCCGCGTTGAAAAAGGTGTTGAAAGAATGGGCCATGTGGATGAAACCTCATTTCGATGCAGGGACGGCTCCGGAGGAGGTGACGCCTGTCTTTCAAAAATACGTGGCAGACCAACTAAGGGCGCAAGGTATCATGGGTGAAGATATTGAGCGGTATGAAAGTGCCAACCCCTCGTGGATGAGCGTGGCAGGGTTGCTGAGGTTTTGGCGTAAATGGGGCAATAATTTTTCATGACGCTCATTTTGCCGAAGGCAAAAAAAAAAGACCTCGCCAGTAATGCACTTGCGAGGTCTTTTTTTGCGGGCGGGGAAATTGGTCATTCCCCGGGAAGAAATGATTTCGCGATATCAAGAATCTTTTTTGCCAACGCAATGTCTGGGAGGAACATCTTGCTTTCAGGATCCATTTCTTCATCTTCAGTTTCTGAATTCGATTGAGAAAAAGCGAGCGAATTGGAAACGTAGTCTTTCACGCTGGGAGAGTTCAAATACACGTAAGAAAGCAAACTTGCCGTAATCAGGATTCCCCAAATCAGGGGTCGGAATTTTTGCTGTTTCATATTGCTATGATATATTATCGGCTGTCCTTTGAAAATTGTTTGGGAGCTGTGGCCGAATTTGTAAAAGATTCTACAAAATTAGATGCTTTCTTCGACTGTAGACCCTTATTCTAAGACTAATTTTTTCTTATAGACAGTTTTTTGTCAACATTGGTTGCGGATAAACAAGATTATTTTCGAAATATCACGACCGACCAGCAGAATCAGACTGAGCAAGTTGAGATAACTGGAACCCAACCTCCTCAACTTTACTGCATTCGAAGATTAATTTCCACTCAAATTTGCAAGACCATTTCAAAAAAAAAAGGCCTGCACATTGCTCCGGTGTTACCGGATATGTGCAGACCGCCTGCTTGGTTAATTAAGTATGGTTGATGTTATGCGAATGAAATTAGGCGCTATGTGCCTCTTTTGGGGCACATCTGTTTTTCACAAAGGGCAAAACCCTGGTATTAAACGATTTACACAATGATGTATGTAGCTCGGAAAATCGGAAAATCATCCGCGAGGCTTATCGCCGCGGCTGACCGGGAGGGGGGAAGGGAAAAATGTCAATGGCAAGGGTGGAGCAAAAATCATGACAAACAGCATTTCAAACTCAATGGGTTGCCGGATGTATCATCATGAATTTTCGCAAATGGCGCCTGTATGCGGTAGGCGTTTTCCCCGTCACGTATTTAAACTGTTTGTTGAAATGGGAAAGGTTGTTGAATCCGCATTCATAGCTGACGGCAGCAATACCCGAATGGTCTCCTGAAAGCAGGTTGCAGGCATGGGCGATGCGGTATTCATTCAAAAACGTGGTAAAGGTTTTGTGCGTCATTTTTTTGAAAAAACGGCAAAAAGCGGGTGGCGTCATATTCACCGAGGAGGCAACCCCGGATAAAGGAAATGGCCGGCTGAAATTGTGCTCCACAAAATCATTGATCGCACGCATACGCTGCTGTTCCTGCGGCTTCACATCAATGGCTTTGTGGTTGATATTCAGGGAGCTACTTTCATTAGAATGGGCCATTTTCTGTAAGATGCGCAGGAGTTCGAGCAATCGGTCAAAGCTGTCCATTTTTATCAATTTTTTGAGTCTTTGACCAACTTCCCAACGTGAGCGCCCATAGAAACAAATCCCTGATTTTGCGCGTTCAAACAATTTTTGCACCGCGTGCAACTCCGGTGACGCCAGAAAATGGGGACCGAGAAAATCCTCTTTCATTTGTACTACCACCTCTTCGTGTTGTTCGTGAAGGCCCTGGGCAAATCCCATATGCGGGACATTGGGTCCGAGGAGCACCAGGTCTCCATCGTCGAAATAGCTGATATGGTCGGCGATATGCCGTTTTCCGCTCCCGTTAGAAATCCACACAATTTCGTATTCGGGATGACTGTGCCAATAAGGCAGGTTCGAGCAGTCCTTGTCGGTGAACCACCGGCAGGCGAATGAGCTGCCGAAGGTGGGTTGTATTTCTTCAAAAATTGGTTTCATCCAGGTGTTTGATGAGCAGCGTACTCGTCCTATAATTGTGACAAATTAACTATGGAAACCCCAAAATTAGGTGTTTCAGTTAATATAGCATTAAAAACAGCAAAGATAGGTGTAGCCTCATGATTGGTTCACCTTTTAATTTTGTATCGAATTTCATTTCATTTATTACCATTAAGTTTTTACCGGCAGTGACCCCAGGTATCGGGGCACTGTTTTTTTTTTTACCAATAACCCTCCATTTTTTTCAAATACAGCCACTATTCCCTGCGTCAATACTCTTGCGTGATGAACCAACTTGTTATGAGCGCACCACTTTTGGTTGGGCATGAAAATCTTTTTGCCATTTCCCTGACAATATTCGCTATATTATGACAAGCCTTTTTAAGTGAGCTATCCTTATTTCCACTCCGTTTTGTCGTGCCGTTCGTTTTGTATTCCATAAGACAGGCGGTTCTGTTTTTGGAGGGTGGCAGGCAGGTATTGCGGACATAATGGGGAACTTTGGGGTTTCGTCAATAATATCATGTTGGCGCAGAATACCCCGCACCTACCGAGAATCAAGAAACTGACTTTTAAATTTGTTTGGTGAAAAAGTAGAGAGAAGCCGGTGTACATTTGTACGGTGAGATAATTCTTCGAAAACCGGGATTGAAATAAGGAAATGCGAGGAAAGAGAGAGAACCCGACATTTTGAGCCGGGTTTGGCATTTTGCAGGGAATATTCTTTTCACTATTATTGCGAACTTTTCATTACCAATTATGAACGACGGACTTTTTTAAAAATTCACACAAAAAAATCAAGTTTATGGCACGTCATTTACTACTCACTATTCTGTTTCTGATGGCAGGTCTGTTGGTAGAAGCCCAGACCTCTGTTCAGGGGTCGGTGACTGATGCAGAAAGCGGCCAACCGATTCTTTTTGGTACGGTGGCACTCTATAAAAATGGAGTGTTAATCACGGGTACTGAAACGGATTTCGATGGCTATTACAGCATCACGGAAATCGATCCTGGAACTTATGAATTGGAATTTTCTTACACGGGTTATCAGAGCCTGAAGATTTCCGATGTGGCTGTACTTGCGGGAAAAGCAAACAAACTCGATGCGAAAATTTCTGCAGGTATCACCATTGAAACAATAGTTATCAAGTGGACCAAACCACTGGTGGAACAAGACAACACTACGCAAGGCCAAACCCTGACCTACGAAGAAATTAAAAACCTTCCGACAAGGAATGTCAACGCCATGGTTGCCTTGACGGCAGGCGCATCTTCCAGTGACGAGGGCGGAGCTATTTCCATTCGGGGTTCCCGCTCTAACGCCACCAATTACTATATCGATGGCATTCGCGTAAGTGGCCGTTCGGTTCAGAAATCTGAAATCGAGCAGTTGCAGGTCATTACAGGTGGCATGGAAGCCCGTTACGGCGACGTAACCGGTGGTATCATCTCCATCACGACAAAAGGCCCATCCGAAAAATTTGGCGGAGGAGCGGAGTTGGAAACTTCCGAGCCCTTCGACAATTACGGACACAACTTAGGTACGCTCAACTTCAGCGGACCGCTTTGGAAAAAAGCCGGAGAAACGATTTTGGGCTACCGGATAGCCGGGCAGTTTCAGCAAAACCGCGAAGACGACCCTCCGGCAACGTCGGTATATCATGCGTCTGCTCAAACGGTGGATGAACTGGAGGCAAATCCTGTCAGCCTCATCGGGGCCACGCCGTTTCCCTCTGGGGAATCCGTGACAAATAGTGGTGTAGTTGCAACAGACCACCGGCCCAATGAGACCAGTCAGTCTTACGACATCATTGGTAAAATCGATGCAGACCTTGGCCGCAATGTGGATGTCACATTCTCCGGGTCCTATTTCAATTCACAAAATCAATTCACACCCGGCGGCTGGAATATTTACAACTACCGCAACAACCCGACCAACCACAACAATGGCTTCAGAACGAACTTCCGCCTGCGTCACCGTCTCGGGACGGCGACATCCGGTGGAGATGGTTCCGGGAAAGGTTCCCTCATCCAGAATGCAGCCTACATTTTACAGTTCGGGTATGAAAAAAGCAACGGAAGTACTTCCGATCCCCGGCATGGTGATAAACTGTTTGACTATGGTTACATCGGGAATTTCGATTTGAGTTGGGAACCTTCTCTGCAGTTTATGAGAAACGACATTGGTGCAAATGCCGATACATCGTTATTCTTTTTAGGACTTGCCGGCTACACCCGCACACTCAATAGCTATACACCGGGCACGCAAAATCCTGTGCTGACCCGTTACATTCACAACGCCTCCGATGCGACCAACTTCAATGACTTTTTGGTGCAAAACGGAGTCATGCCCAGCACCTTGTCTTCCATCTGGAGTCTTTACACCAACGTAGGCCAGGTGTACAACTCCAATAACAAAAACAGTTTCGACCTCTACACCTTCAATGCCAACACATCATTCGAGTTGGTTCCCGGTGGTTCCGGAGGAGCCCGTCACAACATCCAGTTTGGTCTGATGTACGAAGAGCGCATAAGCCGCGCCTATAGTGTAGCACCTTACGGATTGTGGACTGTTGCCAGGTTGCACGCCAATGAGCATATCACCGGTACAGGCCTGGACTCTTCCAATGTTATTTACTATATCGATACAGTGGCTTATCAGGTTGATAATTTCACTCAGATAGTTGACACCATACCCTGGCAGATTCCGATTTACGCCAACAATGTTGTTACCGCTGGTAGCGACAACTTGTTTTACAAAAATGTTCGTGAAAAATTCGGCGTCCCGCTCAATGCCTATTTCAATGTGGATGGAGTCGATCCAAATGATTTGAGTCTCGACATGTTCTCCGCGCGGGAATTGAACGATCTGGGAATGGTGAGTTATTACGGTTACGATTACCTGGGCAATCAATTGGACGGAATCACATTCGAAGATTTTTTCACTACAGTAGATGCCAACGGAATACGGTCATTTCCCGTACCTGCCTTCCGTCCGAATTACCAATCCGCCTTTGTTCAGGATAAATTCACTTACAAAGATGTGATTTTCCGCCTCGGTTTGAGGGTGGACCGTTTTGACGCCAATACGAAGGTGTTGAAAGATCCATACTCGCTGTACGATATTATGACTGCCGGTGATTTCGATGCTCGCTTTGGTGACACCCGTCCCGGTAATATCGGCAGCGATTTCAATGTATATGTAACAAGCGAAGGTGGTGAGTCCGTTCAAGCATACCGCGACGGGGATACCTGGTATCACCCGAATGGCACACCTGCCAACGACGGAACAGAGATTTTTGGCGGTGGCCTTGTTTTTCCAAGATACACCGTGGACGATGGTACACTGCGCGACGTAACCAATGTTAACTTCGACCCGAGCATTTCCTTTGAAGACTATAAGCCGCAAATCAACTGGATGCCGCGATTGGCCTTCTCTTTTCCAATTTCTGATGAAGCCAACTTCTTTGCGCACTACGATGTACTGGTACAGCGCCCGCCGTCCAATACCTTCGTCAGCCCGCTGACTTATTTCTATTGGGAAACGGGTGGCAGTGGAATTCGCAACAATGCCAACCTGCGCCCAGAGCGTACAGTGGATTACGAAGTAGGCTTTCAGCAAAAGTTGAGCAACTCATCTGCGTTGAAACTTTCCGCTTATTACAAAGAGTTGCGCGACATGATTCAAAGCCGCTATATTCTTCACGTACCGGCTCCGGTGAACCAGTATCAAACATACGACAACCTCGATTTCGCCACGGTAAAAGGTTTTTCCATAGCGTATGACCTCCGCCGGACCGGCAATGTATCCATGAACCTGACCTATACTCTCCAATTTGCAGATGGCACGGGTTCTAATGCAAACTCGTCCAGAGGGTTGTCGTCCAGAGGTGTTCAACGCACCCTGTTCCCGATGAGCTTCGACGAACGACACCGAGTCAGTGGAATTTTTGATTTCCGTTATGGGTCGGGCAAAAAATACAACGGCCCAAGAATAGGTGGAGTGGACATTCTGGCAAGTAGTGGCCTTAACCTGACCGCCATCGCTGTTTCGGGCCGCCCATATACAAAGGCTGTTGAACCCAACGCATTCGGTGCCCAAGGGATAGATGGAGACATCAACGGCACGAGGTTGCCGTGGAACTTCACGCTGAACGCACAGATTGACAAAAACTTCAACCTGACAAAACCCGGTGCAGGCCGGGGCCTCGGGTTGAACGTATACATCAGAGTATCCAACCTGTTGGACCGCAAGAACACGATTGGTGTTTATACTTTCACGGGGTCCCCCAACGACGACGGCTATTTGAATTCAGCGAAAGGAGAAGGCTTCCTCGCAGCCATCGACACGAACCGGAATTTGGCTTCTTATCTCGATTCGTATCAGTGGCGTATGCTCAATCCGAACAACTACAGCCTGCCTCGCAGGGTTTTCCTCGGTGCAGTGCTTGATTTCTAAAATTATGATTCGTGATAGGCTGCACGGCTTCTTCCCCGATTCTTTGCAGTCATTCACCAGCTTTCAAAAAAAAAATCTACAATTATGCGTAGTTTATTAAAAATACTCTCCATTGCTTTTGGGCTTTGCCTGTTCGCCACATCGGCGATGGCATATTACAACCCAAAAGAACGGCCTGCAAAACCTGAGAACCAGCAGGTCAATTTCCGGGAGGCCTGTACCACGGCAAAAGCACAGATTGACCAGAATGTCAACAACGTGCGTGCCCGTCTCACCACTGGTGGCGACGTATGGTGGGACCGCAGCGATGGCAAATACGTAGTACCTGCTGTTGATCCCGGCCAAACCGAAGTGTCTTCTATTTTCGCCGGTGCTGTGTGGCTCGGCGGGGTTGACAATGGTGGCAACCTGAAAGTAGCTTGCGAAACCTATGGCAATAGTGGCAACTCAAGTGATTTCTGGCCTGGCCCGCTGGACCCGGAGTCAGGTACCACTGACAAGTCAGTTTGTGACCAGTGGGATAAATTCTTTGAAGTACAGGCTTCTGAAGTAGATGAGCATCTGCAGCTTTTAAACGATGCCAAAGACGGCCTCCTTACTTACACCGAAGATATGATCCCATTAGGTGTAAGGGGCTGGCCAGGCAAAAGAAATCCCTATTTCTTTGACGTGCATCAGTTCGACTTACCAGATACCGATCAGGGTTTGGCAGGCTTCTTCGATTCCGACCTCGACGGGGAATACGACCCCCTCAAAGGTGATTTCCCTATGATTGAAATTCGGGGGTGCGAGGAACAACCACCACAGGTCCCTGATGAGATGATATTCTGGATTTACAACGATGAGGGAGGAGGAGCCATCCACGGCGAAACCAATGGCATAGCCATCAGAATGGAAGTGCAGGTGCAGTCCTTCGGGTATGCCACCAACGACCAGTTGAACGATATGACGTTTCAGCGCTATAAGCTCATCAACCGCGCTGCAGAAGATATCGACAGTACTTATTTTGCCATGTGGGTAGACGCCGACCTCGGCTGCTACCTCGACGATTACATTGGCAGCGACATCCCCCGAAGTCTCGCTTATACCTATAATGCTGACGCTGAAGACGGACAACCTGGTATCACCTGTTCGGGAGTACCAACCTATGGAACGGAGATTCCCATCATCGGTATCGACTATTTCCGCGGCCCGCGCAATGAATTTCTCGAAGAACTCGGCATGTCCTCATTTACCTATTTCAACAATACGATTGGTAATCCGCCTCCGGGCACTACCGACCCGAGCACGGATGTGGAATTCTATAATTACCTGTCCGGACGCTGGAAAGATGGTACTCCCTTCACTTTTGGAGGCGATGCCTACAATCCGGGAAGTACTGATTTTCTCGACTATGCCTTTACAGATGCTCCTGATGACCCGACAGGTTGGTCAATGTGTAACCCCGGGGGCAATTTCCCACAGGGCTTGCCCGAATACGACCGCCGGACGGTGCAGGCTTCCGGGCCTTTCACCCTCCAGCCGGGAGCTGTGAATGAGTTGATTATTGGGGCCGTCTGGGTGCCGAATTTAGACTATCCCTGTCCTGATATTTCAAGACTACAATTTGCCGATGATATCTCGCAGGCGCTCTTTGACCACTGTTTCGATATTACCGACGGACCGGATGCACCCGACGTGGACTGGATTGAATTGGACCAGGAACTCGTAGCTGTATTGACCAATTCTACGACATCGAACAATTTCAATGAGGAGTATCAGGAGCCCGGACTTGAAATTCCAAGTCCTCAACCCGGTGAAACACTCGATACTTTGTATCATTTTGAAGGTTATTTACTATATCAATTAGTTGGTCCAAATGTGGGTCCTGCTGAATTTAGCAACCCCGACAAAGCTCGTTTGGTCAACTGGGTGGATGTGAAAAATGGTATCAGCTCTCTGTATAATTGGTTGCCAGCAGCCAACCCGGGAGCTGAAACGGACCCGAGTGCTCCCGATTTCATCTTCTATCCAGAGGTGAAAATCGAAGGATTGGACCAGGGCATCCGACACACTTTCAAAATTACAGAAGACCAGTTTGCCACCGGCGACCGGAGACTCATCAATCACAGGAAGTACTACTTTTCTGCCAAGGCTTATGCCTATAACAATTATGAGCAATTCGACCCGCTTACCTTTGTCGGTCAAAAGACTCCCTATCTGGAAGGTCGTAAGAATATCCGCACATACGCGCCTATTCCCCGGCCCATTACCGATAGAGTGGTCAATGCCGAATATGGCGATGGCCCTGTTGTTACCCGTATCGACGGAGTGGGTGTGGGAGGCAACTTTGTGGACATCTCCGAAGATACGAAAGCTAAAATCCTCGATGGATCCTTCGACGGGGAAATAGTTTATAAAGATGGCCGGGGTCCCATTAATATTTCCATCTTCAACCCACTCGAAGTAGTGGATGGCGATTATGAAATCACCTTTGTGGATGAAAATATTTCCAACGATAAGTTGGACGAGGAAGTGTTTTGGCAGCTCACTGATGTCAATTCGGGCGAGACGGTGTTGGCGGATCGTTCCATCGATGTTTTAAACGAACAGATATTTGGACAATATGGATTTACTGTAGCCATCGCACAGACAGCAGATGCAGGGGAATTAGGCGATGCCAGTGACGGCGCCATCGGGTATGAAATAGCGTACACAGACCCGGGCAAGCCATTCTGGTTCTCCGGCATACAGGACGGGTTCAATATCCCCTCGGTGCCATTCACCACATTCGCATTCAATTATGTGAGTGATGGAGACCCGCATGCAGCACTCGGCCATATTGGCAATGGCTATTTCATCCCCTATCAGGTAGCTGATTGCTCCGATAGGGCTGCGGGCGAATATCCGTTCTATATTTCACCCGCCTGGCGCTTGAATTGCAGCCTGGTGAGAAACGAAGATTTTATCGCGAAAGTTAATAATGTGGACATCGTGATGACGCCGGACAAGGGCTTGTGGAGTCGTTGTATCGTGGTGGAAACCGCTTCTAAAGACTACAACAACTTTGCTTTTAAGCCCGATGGCTCGCCCGTAACTACCGAAGGTGACCGCCTCCAATTCGATGTTCGCGGAGCTCCTTCCGTAGGTAAAGATGACACAGATGGCGACGGCCTCCCGGATGCCGACGGCACCGGCACTGGCATGGGCTGGTTCCCCGGCTATGCTATTGATGTGGAAACCGGTAAGCGCCTGAATATTTTCTTCGGGGAAAACTCCGTGTACGACCTGTCTAACGGTTTCGAGGACAGTTACCTCGGGGCACCTCCTACAGGACGCGATATGTTGTTCAATCCGAATTCTCAAGTGCTTTTGGAAGGAAATGGGATTTCCCCGTTCTCCCCCATGTACCTTTATGCAGGTGGACAGCATTTTGTATACGTCACTTATGAAGATTATGACAGTTGTGCCTACCTCCAAACGCGCCTTGATCCAGAAGTAGCGCCACAGGCGCTGAAAAAAGTACAGGGATTGCGCAGGGTCACCTGGGCCGGATTCCCCATGATGCAGGTAGGGAGCAAAATGGACGCGCTTGGAAGCGATGCCACTGGTCTCATCCCGAATGAGGTGACTTTGAAACTGCGTGTGGACAACCCGTATGGTGTGGAAGTAGGCACTGGTGAATTCAACGGGTATCCATCGTACCGCTTCAAGGTTGAGGGCAAACAGCACACTGAGCTCGATGCTCTTGGTATAAATGAGGCTTTGGCGAAGATCAACGTGGTCCCGAACCCGTACTACGCATTTTCCGACTACGAAGACAGCAGGTTGTCAACCACGATAAAAATCACGAATCTACCTGCCAAGTGCGTCGTGGCTATTTATTCTCTGGATGGCAAGTTCATTCGCCAATATAATCGCGATGAGCAACCAGGAGCACCCAACGGGAATGCTATACCGAGCGCTCAAATCATTCCCGACCTGGAGTGGGATTTGAAAAATAGCAAGGGAATTCCCGTAGCTGCAGGTGTTTACCTGATCCACGTGGATGCACCCGGCTACGGCGAGCGCACCCTCAAGTGGTTTGGAATTACACGGCAATTCGACCCTACGGGGCTATAAATTTCGATTTCCGATGGAGGATATTTGATGCCTGCCCGGCATGAAGAACCCGGCCCGGCTCAAATATCCGACATCGGGTATCCAAAACCTTTAAAAGCAAGATTTATGAATAAGTCCTTATACTTCTTTTTATCATTGGCTTTGGTGGCTTTTTTCGCCACGAGTAGCCTTGCCGGCAACCCTGACCGCCAGGGAGAGGCCGGTGCACCCGAATTGCTGATGAACCCCTGGGCAAGAAGCTCTGGTCTTCACACCATGACAACTTCTATGATTACAGGGGCTGAAGCCATGCGACTAAATATCGCTGGCCTGGCACGGGTTTCTAAAACTGAAATTGTCATGGCCCATACGCAGTACCTGCAAGGGACTGATATTGGCCTCGAAGCGCTCGGTATCGCGCAGAAAATAGGTGAAAACAGCGTATTGGGCATTAGTCTGATGTCTGTGAATTTTGGCGATATTTCCCGTACCACTACCACCCAACCCGAAGGAACCGGCTCCACATTTACGCCGCGCTATTTCAATTTGGGATTGGGCTTCGCTCATATGTTCGAAAATAAAGTCTCGGTGGGTGTCTTGTTCAGGGCTGCCACTGAAGGAATTGAAGATGCCACAGCCACGGCTATGGCTTTAGACGCCGGCGTGCAATACGTGTCGGGGGATAGAGACAACTTCAAGTTTGGTATTTCTCTCCGTAACATCGGTTCCCGCATGCATTTCAGCGGCCAGGGTTTGTCTGAGAGCCTGACGATTGTTGATTTCGACGGCACCCATGACGTGACCATCGACCAGAGAGCAACTGCTTTCGAACTGCAATCGGTTTTGAACATCGGCCTGTCTTATGACTTTTATTCAGGTGTGAATAACAGAATAACCGTGGTAGGGAACTATACCTCCAACGCTTTTTCGGAGGACCAAATCGGTGGTGGTATTGAGTATTCCTTTAAAGAGCTGGTCATGCTGAGAGGTGGTTACAAGCTCGACTTTGGGCAGGTTTCTCCAAGCGAGGCGGGTACTGAACCCCTGATGACTGGCTTGGCAGGGGGCGTCACCCTCAACGTGCCCGTCAGCAAACGCGACAATGCGCCGAAGGTGGCATTGGATTATGCTTACCAGACGACGAAGATTTATGATGGCAATCATCATTTTTCCATCAGAATCACGCTCTGAGATTATTGGGGCGGTCCTCAAATGAACGGAATTTTTGTAGGTACCGGACTTTCATTTTAAACAAATTTCCGATACATTTGCAAGAGTAAAAAAAGTGAAGAACGTTCTCAACGCCAGTCGTTGAGGGCGTTCTTTGCTTTATATCTCAGCACCCTGCGGCCGGGAGAATCTGACATTTCATTTTTCTGAGTTGCAGGCACAGAGGCAATTTCTCACTGAATTTTAAAAATTCATTTCCTCCTTTTTTCCGGCGAATCACCGGGAAACGAGAGAAATCCGGAGTTTTGAAATATTTACCCAAACCCTGAATACTGAGGAGCGATTGCCCGAAAAAGCAAAGAGAATTAAATCGAAAATCATGGCAAATTATACCTATCTGACCCGGGAAGGGCATGACCGGCTAAACGCTGAATTGGATGAATTGAAAACCAACGGCCGCCAGCAGGCTGCGAAGGCCATTGCCGAGGCGCGCGAAAAGGGCGACCTTTCTGAAAATGCAGAATACGACGCTGCTAAGAATTCGCAAGGCATGCTCGAAATGAAAATCAATGAGCTGGAGAAAGTCCTGGCACATGCCCGTATCCTCGACGAAAGCAACCTGGATACTTCCAAAGTGCGATTGCTCACCAACGTGACCATTAAAAATGTAAAGAACGGTTTTAAGGTGACTTATAAGCTCGTGTCAGAATCGGAAGCCAATCTCAAAGAGAAAAAAATATCGGCTGGCTCACCCATTGGTTTGGGCCTTTTGGGAAAGAAAGTGGGAGACGTGGCAGAAATCACTACCCCGGCAGGCAAAATGGAATTTGAAATACTCGACATAGCGCTATAAATTGCATGCGGAATTTTTGTCAAATAAATCAGACCACATGCCTACCATTTTTACAAAGATCGTGAACGGTGAGATTCCCTGCCATAAAGTGGCAGAAACTGCAGATTACCTGGCCTTTCTCGACATAAGTCCGTTGGCAAAAGGACACACCTTAGTCATTCCCAAAAAAGAAACCGATTATCTCTTTGCAGTTGAGGATGACCTGCTGGCCGGTCTGATGCTCTTTGCCAAAAGAGTGGCAAGGGCCTTAGACAAAACCATTGAATGTAAAAGGGTTGGCGTAATAGTGGTAGGCACCGAAGTGCCTCACGCCCATATTCACCTCATTCCCTTTCAGCGGGAATCCCAAATAAATATCGGAGGCAAGAAACTGTCTTGCAGCCAGAAAGAACTGTCGGAAATAGCGGCTGACATACGTCAAAACATGGAAGTGTGAATAACGGAATTATGCGATTGAATTGAACGATTGCATCGGTTTGAACCTACCCTTTTCTTCCCGGATTATCTTTCAGAAATCCAGACCAATCCTTGTATTTCTTACCAGCACCAGGCAGGTTCTTTCCCTGATAAAAATGACAGAGTGCTGTGGCGAGCGCATCTGTAGCATCTAAATACCGGTCGTCGAGTTCAACTTGAAGAATGGTTTTGAGCATAGCCGACACCTGTTCTTTCGAGGCGTTTCCATTTCCGGTAACGGCCATTTTTATTTTCTTGGGAGAATACTCCGTGATGTCCAATCCTTTCGTTATACCAGCAGCAATAGCCACCCCCTGAGCCCGGCCGAGTTTGAGCATGGATTGCACATTTTTCCCAAAAAATGGCGCCTCGATGGCCATCTCTGCTGGTTTGTAAATGGCGATAATTTTCTGTAATTCTTCAAAAATCTTTTTCAACTTCAACTGCTGTTCGCCGAGGTGATTCATCTTGATGACACCCATGTCTACCACTTTCGTTTTGGAGCTCTTGATTTCGAGAATAGCAAAGCCCATCACGTTCGAGCCGGGGTCGATTCCGAGAATTCTGTATTTTTCTTTCAAGGGCATGTGCAATTATGTTCGGCGGTAAAGCTAAGGAACCCCGGTGAGAAGGTTGAGAAAGGTTGAGAAGGTTGAGAAAGGTTGATAAGGTTGAGAAAGGTTGAGAAGGTTGAGAAGGTTGAGAAGGGTGAGAAGGTTGAGAAGGTTGAGAAGGTTGAGA
>CAZPHZ010000005.1:0-19855 GCA_964586035.1 uncultured Saprospiraceae bacterium | reverse complement strand
AGGGATTATCCGGCATTTTAATTCGAACTCTTTATCGTCTCCTCTTGCGATGCCGGTTTCAAAAATGGCGAAGCCTTTTCTTCGCTTTAGGACTTGTCAAACATGGGATTCTCAATGACTGTACGGCCTGCGGGAAATTGGGTTTCATTTGCAAGAAAAAAACTCAGGCTGTGATTTTATTAACTATTCAACTCCTATAGTTGGATGAAACTGAATCTGGCGCGCGCGTATAATGCTGCGTGGCATAGTGCCGGGAACAAAGGTCGTAAATCTGCCGGAGAATAAAAATCTGCCAGAAACCTCAGTGTTTCTCCAACCAAGGCAGAGTATTAGTCTGCACCTTTTCGTAAACCGGGCAACCTTTCTCGTGCGCCCCCGGCAGGAAGGCAGTACTCACGAGAAACTCGTTGACAATCTCGCCGCCGGTAAACCTAAACGTCTTTTTGAACAACTTTATCCACTCCTCTCTGGTCATGCCGAGATGCGAATGGAGCCAGTCCTTAAAAGTCCCATGCTCTTTTTGAAGCTCCTCGATGACCTGGGCGTTGTGAATGGTCGCTCTGATTTTCAGCCTGTTGCGGATGATGCCTTTGTCGCTCATCAGCCGTTGGTATTCCGTTTCGCCATAACGGGCGATTTTTTTGATTGAAAATCCATGGTAGGCATGCCGGAAATTGTCTTGTTTTTTCAAAATGGTCGTCCAACTTAATCCCGCCTGGTTGATTTCAAGAATCAGGCGGCCGAATAGCTCATCGTCTCCATCAATTGGGAAGCCATATTGGTGGTCGTGGTAGGCCCGGTGAAGCTGCTGCTCGCCTTCGCCAAGAGTGTTGATGTATTGGCAGTAGGTCATAGTAATGTGGTTTGGCTGCAAGATAGGTGCTTTTACAGGCAAACGAGTAGCTTTGCACAAAACCGGAATCTGCGAAATTATGGATGTTATAAATGCCCTCGACCTCGCTGGAACCTTTGTATTCGCAGTCAGCGGGGCTCTCACGGCAGGAGAAAAAAAGTTCGACATATTTGGAGCGGCTACCATCGCTTTGGCAACAGCTGTGGGTGGCGGCACCCTCCGCGACCTGCTCATCGGCGCACGTCCCGTGGGATGGATGACCAACCACAATTACCTCCTGCTCATTTTATTGGCGGTGCCTGCGGCCTGGCTTTTCCGAAAATACTTTTTGCGCCTTCGGCGAACGATGTTCCTATTCGACACCATTGGCATCGGACTGTTCACCATTCTGGGAGTCGATAAAAACACTCATGGCAGGTCTTTCGCCTCTTGTGGCGGTGATGATGGGCACGGTATCGGCAGTCTTTGGCGGCGTGTTGCGAGACATTCTCTGCAACGAGGTTCCACTGATTTTTCGAAAGGAAATATACGCCACAGCGTGTATCGCCGGTGCTGCGCTGTTTCTTGTACTCGGCTGGGCCGGTGTAGGTTACGATGCAGATGTAGTGCTGACTGTTCTTCTTATCATCGCCATTCGGATTCTGGCGGTGACAAAAAAATGGCGACTGCCCGTGATAAATTAGATGGTTGGTGCCCGGACAGTTGGGCCTCCTTTTTTAGTTTACCGCCAACTGCAGAAGTGGGGCCGGCGTTTCCACAGTGGCCGGGTGTGTTCATGTCATCCGGTCACTACAAACAACTTTAAGACTCTCTCATTAACAGGACAAATCGCTCTCTTTAATGAAAATAAAGCCCGGAAGTACGGCTCCTTCTTTTACCACCCTCGATTTGCATGGCAGAGAAGTGGACCTCGAATCGTATCGTGGCAGGAAGGTCATGCTCTCTTTTTACCGCTATGCAGCTTGTCCATTCTGCAACTTGCGCATCAGCCAGCTTATAAAGCGGCACGGAGAATGGAAGACAAAAGGTCTGGAAATGGTGGCGGTATTTCAGTCGCCGATTGAGAAAATGATGCAATACGCAGGAAAACAGGATTCGCCTTTTCCAATTGTAGCCGATCCAAAACGTACACTGTACGAACTGTATGGTTTGGAATGCTCCTGGTGGGGATTGATAACCGGAATGATGCGGTTTTCCGAATTGTTGAAAACTGCCAAATTGGGCTTTTTGAAACTTGACATCGATGGGAAAATGGCTATGCTTCCCGCCGATTTTTTAATTAATGAAAACATGGAGGTGGTACACGCCTATTATGGCAAAGACATTGGCGACCACCTGCCGGTAGATTATATTGAGGATTGGCTAAATGAAAATTGATTTATGGTATCAACTCTTTTGCCTTGGCAATTGCGCCATCGAGGCCATTAATGTCTTTACCGCCGGCAGTGGCGAAGAAGGGTTGGCCGCCGCCGCCGCCTTTAATTTCTTTAGCGAGTTCCCGGACCATATTGCCCGCGTGCAGAGCGCTGCGGTTTTCCGTGAGGTTGCGGCTGATGGTGACCATGAGTTGCGGCTTGCCGTTTACCTCAGCGCCGAACACGATGCAGGCGTTGCCGAGTTCGCTTTCTAACTGGTATGCCAGCGTTTTAATAGCGTTGGCATCGTGCAGCGGCAGTTTGGCGGCGAGAAAGTTGACACCTTTCACCTCCTGCACCAGCTTTTTCAACTCGCCTTTGAGGGCGCTGGCTTGCGCAGCGATGAGCTGTTCTACCTGCTTTTTCAATGCTTTGTTCTCCTCCTGCAAAGCCTCGATGGCCTTGGAGGGGTCGGTAGCGCCTTTGAATTTTTCGCGTACTTGGTGCAATTGGGCGAGTTCCGAAGCCAGAAATTCTTCAGCATGCCGGGCAGTGACGGCCTCGATGCGGCGGATGCCGGCAGCTACCGCTGTTTCGCTCAGGATTTTAAACAGGCCTATTTCGCCGGTGCCCTGCACATGTGTGCCGCCGCACAGCTCCTGGCTGAAATTTCGGTCGAAAGCGACGACCCGTACATTCTCGCCGTATTTTTCGCCGAAAAGCATCATAGCTCCCAGCTTTTTAGCCTCCTCGATGGGCATATTTCGCACTTCATCAAGAGGCACATTTTCACGTATTTTTTCGTTGACCAATGTTTCCACCTTGCGAATTTCCTCTTCTGTCATTTTTTGAAAATGAGAAAAGTCAAAACGCAGCCGGTGGTCGTCAACGTCTTGTCCTTTTTGCAGTGCGTGATCACCGATGACCTGGTGCAGTGCGGCGTGCATGAGGTGTGTAGCAGAGTGGTTGCTCGCCGTGGCACTGCGTTTTGCGGCATCTACCTTGGCGGTCACCGGGCCCGTAAGGTCCTCCGGTAATTTGGCCAAAATGTGGATAATGAGGTCGTTCTCTTTTTGAGTGTCGAGAACTTTGAACCGCTTGCCCGCAATGTCGAGCCATCCTTTGTCCCCGCGCTGCCCACCGCTTTCTGCGTAAAACGGGGTCTGGTTCAAAACTACCTGCACCTCTTTCCCCTTCTTTGTTTTTACCTGGCGGTAACGCAAAATACGAGCGTTGTCCACCTGCAAATGGTCGTATCCCACAAATTCCACGGCTTCGCCCGAAACGAGCAGATTCCAGTCGCCCACCTCCTTTTCAGCAGCGGCCCGGGCGCGGTTTGTTTGCTGATGCATGGCTTTTTCGACCCCTGGTTCATCCACCTGCCAGCCTTTTTCTTCCGCCATGAGGCGGGTCAGGTCGATGGGGAATCCGAATGTGTCGTACAATTCGAAAGCATCTTCACCGGCGATGATGTTTTGGGTGACATGTAAATCAGCGAAACGCTTGAGGCCCGTTTCGAGGGTATTGAGGAATGCCCGCTCTTCGCTTTGAATGATATTTGCGACTTGCTGCTTTTGTGCCACCAATTCGGGAAATACATCACTGAAATCATCAGCGAGCAATTCTACCAGCTGGTAGAGAAAAGGAGTCTTTATATTTAAAAAAGAATAGTAATAGCGCACGGCCCGGCGCAATATGCGGCGGATAACGTAGCCTGCGCCCGTGTTGCCGGGTAGTTGCCCGTCGGCGATGGTAAAGCTGACGGCACGCACATGGTCGGCCACCACGCGCATGGCGATGTCGGTCATAGCATCGGGAGCGAAACTGGCGGTGTATTTGAATCCACTTCCCGCTTCAATAAAATGGATAAGCGGAGTAAAAATGTCGGTGTCGTAAGTGTTCGTTTTGCCTTGAAGGGTCATCGTAAGACGCTCGAATCCCATGCCTGTGTCGACGTGCTTTTCAGGGAGGTCTTCGAGGCTTTTGTCCGCTTTCCGGTTGAACTGGATGAAGACGAGATTCCAGATTTCCACCACCTGAGGGTCGTCCATATTGACCAGTTGCGCTCCGGGTTTGGCAGCACGCTCAGCGTCGCTTCGCAAGTCGATATGGATTTCAGAACAAGGGCCGCAGGGACCCTGGTCGCCCATTTCCCAAAAGTTATCTTTTTTCCCAAAATAGAGAATGCGCTCTTTGGGGACGAGGGATTTCCAATAATCCGCCGCTTCTTCGTCGCGGTTGAGTCCATCTTTCTCGTCACCTCCGAAAACTGTTACATATAGACGGTCGCCAGGAAGTTTCAATTCGCCGGTAAGGAGTTCCCAGGCCCATTCGATGGCTTCCTTTTTAAAATAATCGCCGAAGGACCAGTTGCCGAGCATCTCGAACATAGTGTGGTGGTACCCATCGCGGCCTACTTCTTCCAGGTCGTTGTGTTTGCCGCTGACACGCAGGCATTTTTGTGTATCGGCCACGCGGCGTACTTCGGGACTCTTATTGCCCAGGAAAAAATCCTTGAACTGGTTCATGCCGGCATTGGTGAACATCAACGTCGGATCGCTTTTGTTCACAATGGGTGCTGAGGGCACTATCTTGTGTTGTTTCGAGATAAAGAAATCGAGAAATGTGCGTCTTATTTTCTTGGCGGTCATGGTTTCTTATTTTGCGAATTGGTTTTGCAGGAATGCGTTATTGCGGCAGACAGTTTATTCTAATTCAAGTTATTTTATCGTTGAGTTTCCGCACTCAAATTTAAATGACTTTTGGTCAGCATATTAGAGAGGATATGTTAACTTATTTTAAAAAATATATTTTGTAAAATATGGATGAACAAAAAGTTATGATTTTGGTTGACTTTTCTTTGCGATCTGTGTGACAAAAGTTTGGCCTGATTAGGCCTAATTTCAGGGAATTTTCCCATATTTGCCGTCGCCTAGACTAAATAGGGGGCAGAATGAACTGATTGTAAGGATTTAGTACAAAATACTGTAGAGAACTTCGCTTACTGATATAAATAAAATTTGTTGCGATTTTTTTAAGTTCCATGAAAGACGGGAAAACAAACACAAGTATTCTCAACCGTTCATTTTGCTGATTTGATTTTCATTGGTTGAATTAAGTGAAACTGTTGAATTAGTTCAGCCATTTCATCACAAAACGTTCAACAGGGAGGGAATCCTGCGATTCAGTTTTGAGCAACTTCCGGTACTTTTAGCGGTCGTTTATAAAAGCTGCAAATGTAGGGTTATTGGCTTACAACGGAACATGTATGAGACGAGAAAAATTTATTTACAACAGGCAGACGCTTCAGTACGAAAAAGTCCGGCTTTCTAACAAGGAAATATTTCTTCGCATCTTCGGCCTCACCAGTGCCGTACTTGTATCAGGATTTCTGTTCACGATGCTTATCTGGAAATTTTTTCCTTCCCCACAAGAACAGATGCTACTCAGTGAAATTGACCATATGAAGGGCGATTTCAAGACACTTTATGCCGACTATCAGACGATGGGCAAAGCACTCACCAACATCCACGAGCGTGATGTCAGGGTGCACCGCCTCGTGCTGGAAATGGACCCCATTGACGATGCCGTATGGGAAGGCGGTATTGGTGGTCACGACCGCTATGCCAAATATAAAAACTATCGAAATTCAGGTGAGCTCTTGACCCAGATCCATCAAAAAGTGGACAAGCTGAAACGCCAGATGGTTGTTCAATCGGAGTCACTCGACGACATAGAAAATATGGCGAAAGAAAAGGAAGCCATGTTGGCCGCCCTTCCTTCTATAAAGCCCGTCCGATCCGATAAATTAAACCGGCGTGTAAATCTTCTTTCGGGATTCGGCTATCGCATGCACCCAATTCAAAAAGTGATTAAAATGCATGCGGGTATCGACTTTTCGTCGCCCAGAGGCACCTCTATTCAGGCCACAGGCAATGGCGTTGTTAAGATGGTAAAAAGAAGCAGGAGTGGTTATGGTCTTCACGTGGTCATCAGCCATGGTTATGGCTACGAAACCCTTTATGGCCACATGTCGAAGGTTGATGTCAAAGTGGGGCAAAAAGTTAAAAAAGGACAACACATCGGCAAAGTAGGCAGCACTGGAACATCCACTGCGCCCCACTGCCATTACGAAGTGCATTACAAAGGCAAGGCCGTAAACCCAATTGACTACGTCTTAGATGGCCTGACACCAAAAGAATATGCGGAACTCGTCCGTCTGGCAGAACTCGACAACCAGTCATTCGATTAAATGCCTACTGGCTGCAATACCTTCATCAAGATTTTTTATTGCTTTATAGCAAGATAAAAGGCTCCATTTTGGAGCTTTTTTTTTTGTGAATAAACCAGGCTTCAACAACCAGCCAAATTGAAGAATGCTAAGTTAGCTCGAAAGTGTCACTGTATTCCAGGGTCAGATAGGACATCTGTAACTTGTCTTTGAAGAACTGGTGGAGCTGAAAATGGAATTTTTGAAAAAGCCGGCCGTTCTCTGGAATATTAAAGACCTCACAAAATTGGAAACCAATACAGCCCCGACGGAAGTTGTGACGAGAATAGTGAATAGTGGGAGAGGGCTTCCCCGATAGAGATACAATTATAAGAAGTGTATGCCAGTAATTTGTCTCCCCCACCTGGATGAGATATAGTTTTCTATTTTTGGCAGCAATTGCGATTGACGTTTCTAAGTATTGACCAAATCTTTCTACATGAAGTCCATCCTTACGTACATTTTCAGCTTGCTGGTTTCGATTCTTTGTGCCCAATCCGATACCACCCTTACCGCCGTTATCGAAAAAGACGCAGCGTTTCAGGAGCAGGAGTATTCCCTGCCCAAAGGTGGCTTCCCTGATGTGAGCACTGCTGCTGAACAAAGGCGTGCCGCTTTTTACCGGCAGGAATTGGAGGATTTGAAAAATATAGACCCGGGCGGGCTTTCCGGACAGGAGCGCATCAATTGGGAACTGCTCCGCTTTCTCCTCGAGGACCGGGTTGCACAGGTGGAATTCGAAGCTTATCTCGTGCCCCTCAACGCAGAGGGCGGCTGGTACACCGATTTTTTGCTCGCCGCTACCCGCTCGCCTGAATCCATTGAAGGGTACGAACGGTACCTCCGCCGGATGACGAACTTCAAGGCATTTGCGGAGCAAAACATGGCGCTGATGCGAGAGGGGCTGAAAAAGGGCCGCACGGCACCTTTTGCCATTTTGCAGGGCCGGGAAAATATCGTGGATGCCGCCATTGTGGACACCCCGGAGGCCAGCCCGTTTTACAAACCGTTCATAGAAATGCCGGCGAGCATTTCGATCGAAAAGCAGGAGAAATTGCGCAGTGAAGCCCGCCGGGCCATCGCTGAAAGTGTGACCCCCGCCTACCGGGCATTTCGCAAATTCTGGCAGAAGGAGTACCTCCCCGGCGCCGTGCGGGAGATTGGCATTTCAGCTCAGCCACGGGGCCTGGAGTATTACGAGCAGCGCGTGCGCTATTTCACCACCCTGCCCATGACGGCGGATGAGGTCTATGATACCGGCCTGCGCGAAGTGGCCCGCATCCGGAAGGAAATGGAATCCATCATTGCAGAGGTGGGCTTCGATGGCAACTTCGGTGAATTCCTCACCTTTCTGCGTACTGACCCGCAGTTTTATTGCAAAACGCCGAAGGAACTTTTAAAAGAGGCCAGTTTTTTGGCAAAAAAAATAGATGGCAAGCTGCCTCAGTATTTTGGCAAGCTGCCTCGAAATTCTTACGGCGTGAACCCGGTGCCAGCTGCCATTGCACCCACTTATACCGGCGGCCGTTACAGCAGCGGCTCACTCGCCGGAGGCCAGGCTGGCTCATATTGGGTGAATACCTACGACCTGGCTTCCCGCCCGTTGTACGTACTGCCATCGCTTACATTACACGAGGCAGTTCCGGGGCATCACCTTCAGATGTCGCTGGCACAGGAAATGGAATGCGTGCCGGATTTTCGCAAAAATACCTACCTCAGCGCCTTCGGCGAAGGGTGGGCGCTTTATGGCGAATGGCTCGGTGAGGAGATGGGCATGTACACTACTCCTTACGAGCGCTTCGGTAAACTTACCTACGAGATGTGGCGGGCCTGCCGGCTTGTGGTGGACCCCGGTAT
Source organism: uncultured Saprospiraceae bacterium (assembly GCA_964586035.1). Lineage (GTDB taxonomy): Bacteria > Bacteroidota > Bacteroidia > Chitinophagales > Saprospiraceae > UBA6168. Next base: position 11,520 of record CAZPHZ010000005.1, on the reverse strand, counting down.
ACACGTGAAAGGCTGGACACGGCAGCAAGCCATTGATTTTTTGGCGAATAACACGGCGCTCTCGCTCCACGAATGCAAAACCGAAATTGACCGATACATCGGCTGGCCGGGGCAGGCAGTGTCGTATAAAATAGGCGAGCTGAAAATCCGGGAATTGCGCAAACTGGCGGAAGAAAAACTGGGGAATAAATTTGACCTGCGCGACTTTCACGACCTCGTCTTGTCCAATGGCGCCGTGCCGCTTTTTGTGCTGGAACGGATGGTGCAGGAGTGGATAATGAGCAATGAGCAATGACCGAAGGAAGTCCCGCACCGCAGGTCGGGATGAGCAACGACCGAAGGAAGTCCCGCACCGCAGGTCGGGATGACCACGCCGAAGACCGGGCTACGTTGTTTGGCAGCGTTAGGTTATGAAAAATCAGCGTCTTTCAGCGATATAAAAACACTTACTTTGGAACATAACAATGACCTGAACAATATTTTCTATGCTAATCTTTCGTTAAAACATCCCTCTTGGAGTAACGAATTGTCCTGCCAGACGACTAATTAATAACTGTTCTTCTGTATTACAACAGACTATGTCCATCAAAAATCCTGTGTCATGCTGACCCTATTCGGAATATTGATGTTGTTTGGCTGTCTAGGCAAAGTACTGTTCGACAGGCATAGCTAACGCCTCCTCCCACCGATCCCGACCCTCCGATTACCAGATACCAACTACGAGCCAATTCACCCCATCTCACCCGGAATCACGAAAATATTTTCCTTTTTCCCATGTCTCAGAATCGTCAGATTCGTCTTTTCCCCAATGGCGTCTTGGTTGAGTGATTTATGCAGGTCGTCGATGGAATAGACGGGTTTCCCGTTCATACCTATGATGATGTCAGCTGCGTGGAGTTCGGTATTTCCAGCCGGTCCGTCGGGTTCCACGTTCTGAACGAGGACCCCGGAATGCACCTCAATCTGCCGGTTGCTCAGCGGTATCGTCTGTCCTGCGATGCCAATGTAGGCCCGGCGTACCTTACCTCCCATAATGAGTTTGCCGGTCACGAACTGCGCCAGGTTGGCACTCACGGCAAAACACAAACCCTGAGCAGGCAGAATGATCGCGGTATTGACGCCAATGACCCGGCCGCTGCTGTCCACCAAAGGCCCTCCGGAATTGCCGGGGTTGAGGGCTGCGTCGGTTTGAATGACGTCGTCGATGAGCCGGCCGTTTTGAGAACGCAGGGTGCGGCCGAGGGCACTGACTACACCTGCCGTTACAGAATATTGAAAACCGAAGGGATTGCCGATGGCCACGGCGAGCTGGCCTACCTGCAACGTGTCGCTGTTTCCGAACCGGGCAACGTGAAGGTTGTCGCCGTCGATTTTCAAAACTGCAATATCTGTGGCTGGGTCCTCGCCTCTTACTTGAGCGGAGAAGGTGCGCCCATCTTGCAGCGTCACGTCGATTTTTGTGGCGTGACTCACAACATGGCTATTCGTCACCACGAAGCCATCTGTGGAGATGACGAAGCCACTACCGGTACCCGAAGGCTGGTGTGGCCGCCGGTCTCTTCGGGGATTTCGTCGTACATTTTTTGCCACTTTTATTTGCACCACAGCGGGGCTGACTGCCTGTGATACTCCGGTGACGGTACGGGAGTAGGCGTCGAAAAGGGGAGCGTCTGGAAATGAGGTGGTTTCGGGGTTTCTGTTGGAAATATGATGGGACATTAGTCAGATGTTTGCAGCTGCGGTGAAAACGGTGTGGAAAGGCGGGTTCAGCGCGACTGTGTTAAAAACTCTTGCCTATTGGCAATTTTCCTCCTCCTCTTGAAAACCATTCCATGTGATAAATCGGGACATTCTGGCAGAGACGGAACGATGTTTCGTGAACGAATGGCAGGGTAGCTTCGGCACTATTTCCCGAAATGGCGTAAAAATTTTCCAATATTGGGAAAATGAGCTATTTTTCACGCTCTGCCATTATCAACATATGGAGGGTAATGACAATTAACATTTCCTTGCAGGGCAGATTTTGACAGGCCGCTGGTTTGTTTCTTTGATTCACCTATATTCCAACAAATATCACGGCGGGTGGGATAGCAAATAGTCCCAACCCCGGAGTACCGGCCTGCACCTGGAAAGTCTTAAAAACCGTCACCATGCCTCCCGAAAATAATAAGCCTTCGGCTACACCTTTCATAGAGTCCAGCATGAACTGGGACTTGCTCTTCGAGTTTTTGGAAAAAGAAAAATGCATCCTCTGTCTGGGGCCGCGGATTTTCGATTCTAAAAAGGACGGGAAATTGGAGGCCAGGCTCGCCAGTTATTTGAGAAAAGAAGAGGAGACACTCGGCATCCGCGTGTACGATGACGGCTGGTTTCACTACCTGCCAGGTGCCAACGAGATAGACGCCTGGCAGCGGGTGAAAGCCTTTTACAGCCAGCCGCAACCCGAAGCCATGGAACTTTTGCAAAAACTGGCGCGCCTGCCGTTTCATCACATCCTCAATTTTACGCCCGGACAAAAGATGCGGGAAGCCTTCACGAGTCAAAACCTCCCTGTTGACTACCGTTTTTATTACAAAAAAGAACCCTGTTCGGAGGATATTCAAAAGCCCACGAAGTCCCGGCCTTTGGTATTCAATATGATGGGAGATGTGGAAGAACGAAACTCCCTCGTGCTTACCTACGACGATTTTTACGCGTACCTGGAGTCGGTTTTCGAAGCGAAGAGCATGCCGCCGGTGTTGAAGGCCGATATCTTTGCTGCCGATTATTTCATCTTCCTCGGCATGCCTTTCGAAAAATGGTACATGCACCTTTTCATGCGCATTTTGAGGCAACACGCTGAAAAACGGAAGGCCAAAAAGCACGCTGCATCTGGCCATCTCAGCGATGTGGTGGAGTCTTATTGTTACGAACAGTACACTATTACTTTTGTGCAGGAAGAAGTTTCAAAATTCGTGGACGACTTGTTTGCAAAATGCGGGGAAAAAGGCTTGTTGAAAGACTCCGAAGGTGCCGCTGAACTCAAGTTGCCCTTCGATACTTTCAGGGAGTTGGTGGCTGAAAACGAGTTTGAAAAGTTGTTTTCCTTGCTCCTTGAAAAATTGAAAGTACTCGGTGCCACCGGAATGGATTCCATCAACATGGCGCTCAACTTAGAGGGACAGCACAACGCTCTTAAACAGAAAAAGACCCTCGGTCTGTTGCGCGAGGCAGAGGAGGAGGTGCAAACCAATAACCTTCGAAATAGCATTCTGGAAATGATAACTGAACTGGAAAAGGCGTACCCTCCGGGATAAGCTGCGCGACCGGTCTGGGAAAAACAATACTACCTAAACCCCTCAACCTTTTCAACTTTCAATGAAAATGGCTCAACAACTCAGCAGATACCCCGGTGCCAGGCCGTTTGAAACGGCCCATCGGCATATTTTTTACGGACGTGAAAAAGATACCAAAAATTTCTTCAACTTGCTGCAGGTAGAGCAGTTGCTGGTGATGTATGGCAAATCTGGGACGGGGAAAAGCTCGCTGCTCAACGCCGGGGTTATCCCCAAAGTGTTGGAAGATGGGCGTTACGAACCATTGCGTGTGCGATTTACGGCATGGAATCCCAGCGAGTCAAATAAAGGACAAAAGCCCATCGTAACAGCACAGCAGGTAGTTCGCAGTGGGAGGTCCCAAATCTCCACTTTTCTGGATAAGTTGATAAAAGATGAAAATACGCTCTGGCACGATGTGAAAGAGCATCAGATACAATGCCATGGAGAAAAGGGACTGCTGCTCGTTTTTGACCAGTTCGAGGAGCTGTTCACCTACCCGCCGGAGGCTGTCCTTGAATTCAGGCGGCAGTTGGCCGAGGCGTTGTACACCTCCATCCCGCAGCGATTCTGGAAGGCAATGGAGGCGAATTACCAAAGCGGAAAACGCCACTTCACGAGGGAGGAAACGGCACTATTGCAGGAGCCCCCCGGACTAAAGGTGGTAATCGCAATACGTTCCGACCGGCTCCACCTTCTCAACCAGCTGAGTGACCACCTCCCGACGATACTCAAACAGTGTTACGAATTAAATGCTTTGGATGAAAAACAGGCTGCCCACGCGGTCGTTCAACCCGCGCTTGCCACAGGTGATTTTGAGTGCCCGCCTTTTGCCTACGACGATTCGGCGCTGGCTGCCATTGTATCCTTTTTGACCCAGGATGGCGGCAACACCATCGAGAGCACACAAATGCAGATCATCTGCCATGCCATAGAAAAAAAGGTATTGCAGAATAAGCTGAAGGTAGTGACTGCCGTTGATACGGGTGACCTGAGCGCCATCATCCGCAATTATTACGATGAGCGCATAGCCGCGTTACCGGAGGCAGAACAACTGCCTGCACGGAAGCTAATTGAAGACAACCTCATTTTTGAGGAAGAGCACCGCCGGCTCAGCATGTACGAAGGCCAGATGCTTAAATACATCGCTCCCGAATCTTTGCGCCAGTTGGTAGATAGCCACCTATTGCGTGCCGAGCCAAGCATGCAGGGCGGCTACACTTATGAGCTTTGCCACGACACTCTCGTGGCCCCGGTTTTGGCTGCCAAGGCCAAAAGGAAAGATAAGGAACGCCGTGAAGCGGAAGAAGAAGCCAGCAGGGAACGAGTGCGCGAATTGGCCACAGAGCGTCGTAAGCGCCGCCGCGCCACTATGTTGGCGGGGTTGGGGTTTATCTTGGCGGCAGCCGCCATCGCAGGTTTTTTGTACGCCCGCCACCAAACCGGCCTCGCCAACCAAAGAACGCGGGCCAGCAACAATGCCGCCCTCGTTTTTCAAAAAGAAAATACTGACCCGACGCTGGCCCTCCGCATCGCTGACTACAGCTTGCAAAATAACCCCGGTGACCGCATGGCCGTTAGGGCGTTCCACAGCATAGCCAGCAACCTCGCCAATAGGTATTACCGGCTCACTGTGGGTGACTATGAGACCCCGGCCGAGGTAGTCGCATTTTCGCCCAACGGGCAAGCCATTTTGACCGGTGGCAGCTTGGGAAAAGACCCTAATACGGGCAGGCTCTGGGATTTAAACGGTAATGAAATGGCAGTGTTCCGGGGCCACAAAAAATACGTCGTTGCAGTGGCCTTTTCACCTGATGGCAGCAAAGTACTTACCGGCAGCCTCGATGGAACAGCTAAATTGTGGAGCCCCGGCGGCCGGGAATTGGTGACCTTCAGCGGACATAACAACCGGGTGCGCAGTGTGGCATTTTCGCCCGACGGGCGGAAAATACTTACCGGCAGCGACGATAAAACGGCGCAGCTTTGGGCGGAAGATGGCACCCATTTGCTCACCATTTCCGGCCATGTAAAGGGCGTTACCACCGTGGCTTTTTCGCCCGATGGGAAAACCATCCTCACCGCCGGTGCCGATGGGCTGGTAAAACGATGGAACATGAATGGCGAACTGGTAGGGAGTTTTGTGGGTAGTTCCGGGGCCGTACTTTCCGCAGTCTATTCGCCCGATGGGCGCAATATTTTAACTGGCGGCACAACGTACTCCGCCAGCCTTTGGGACCTCGATGGCAATGAGTTGGTCACGTACTCAGGACACAACTCTCTGTTTGTCAACAGCGTGGCCTTTTCACCCGATGGTAGTCGTGTGCTCACTGGCAGCAGCGACAAAACTGCCCGACTATGGGATTTGGACGGCAAACTCCTGGCTACTTTTACCGGGCATCGGGAGGGGGTGCGATCTGTGGCATTTTGCTCAGATGGCAAGATGATAGCCACCGCCGGCGACGACGGTTCTGCCAAAGTATGGGATGTTTCAACTGTGGAACTGGCCTCGGTAGCAGAGCCTTCGCATAGCGCTTTCGAAGCGGTGGCTTATTCGCCCGATGGACAATATTTCGCCACGGGAGGAAGTAGCAATGCAGTGGTATTATGGGAGGTGTCCGACGGAACCCCCCGGCTCTCGAGAACCTTTTCCGGAAACACGGACAGAGTCACGGATATCGCCTTTTCGAGAGATGGCCGGTCGCTGCTGAGCGGATCGGAAGACGGCACCGCCATTTTATGGAGTTTGGATGGTGATAAAATTGCCACGCTGTCGGGGAATATGGAACGCGTGTATGCCGTGGCCATTTCTCCCAACGGGAAAACGTTGGCCACTGGCAGCAACGTAGGCACTGCGGTGCTCTGGAATAGAAAGGGCGAGCTGCAAGCTACCTGCTCCGGCCATACTGACGAGGTGAGGGCCGTGGCATTTTCGCCCGATGGGCAAACCCTGCTCACTGGCAGCCGGGACAGAACCTTGAAATTGTGGAACCTCGAAGGGGATGAAATTCGCACCTTCAGCGGACATTCAGGCGATGTTACAGCCGTCTCTTTTTCACCCGATGGCACGACCATTCTTTCTGGTGATAATTCCGGGAAGACCATACTTTGGAGCGTTGAAGGCGAGGAATGGCTGACTCTCGAAAGTCCCGGTAGCGGGGCTGTAAATGCCGTGGCTTTTTCGCCGGATGGCGAATATTATCTCACAGCTCATGGCGGGTTTTATTCCAGGAATAACGACAATAATGTCCGCCTTTGGAATAGCGGTGGAGAGCTGATATTCACCTTTGGCGGCCACCAGAAATTTGTTACTGACGCCACGTTCTCATTAAGCGGCGACACGGTTCTGTCGGTAAGTAGCGACGGTACAGCAAAATTGTGGCTTACACCTAAGTCACTGCTGAGGCAGAAGTTGCACCATTTCTCGACGAAGGATTTTGCATTTTACGGTGTCGAATTAACGCCGGCAGAGCGACGAAAATTAGCAAAGGAGTGATTCATTGTTTCATGGGCTGGCCTTTTGGTCAATGGATAGCCCGTCAGCTCCAATGAAACAATGAACCGATGAGCACCCCTAAAATACCACCTCCGCTTCTACCACCTTGTCTTTCCTTTTTACTTTCACGACGGCTTTATCGCCTTTGTTGAATTTCCCGAGACCATCCATATAGTCGTAAATATCTTTGACTTTTACGTCGCCAATCTGGATGACTACATCGCCTCCTTTCAGTCCGGCCTTTTGCGCAGGACGGTCATCAATTACAGCATCGATGCGCATGCCTTCGCCTTCGAACACATAATCGGGCATAACACCAAGTGTGACTTTGAAACTGGCGGCCTCCTTTTGCTCGTCCTTGGTTTTGGTAAAAGCGAGTTTCCCCTGTCCATCGAGGTTTTCGATGAGCGTTGCCATGAATTCTGCCACTTCTAAAATGCCGTCGTAGTTCACCAATTCGCTATCGTCGGTGGGCTTGTGGTAATCTGAATGCTGGCCGGTGAAAAAATGCAAAACAGGAATGTCTTTTAGGTAAAACGATGTGTGGTCAGAAGGGCCGATGCCGCTGTCAGTGGTTTTGGGTTTGATCCCACCTTTGATTTTTGCCAGCTCATCTTTCCATACCGGCGAGGTGCCGGCGCCGTTTATAGCGAGTACCTTTTCTTCGTTGAGGCGACCCACCATATCCATGTTCATCATGTAGTTGACGGTTGCAAGGTCAATAGTCGGGTTGTTGGCGAAATTCTTTGAGCCGTACAATCCGAGTTCTTCACCGGAGAAAGCGATGAAAAGGTAATTGTTGTGTTTCGCTTTTGAATTTTTCAGGTAATGGGCCAGGTACAGCATAGCCGATACGCCGGATGCGTTGTCGTCGGCACCGTTGTGAATGGCAGGATCACCGACGTAGAGCGAAGATCCCGACTTGCCATAGCCGAGGTGGTCATAATGTGCCCCAATGACCACAGTAGTAGCTGCACTGTTGTCGAGAAAAGCTACGACGTTTTTGCCAGTACCTTCTTTTACAACGTCCGTGGAATGCGGATTCGGCTTTATGTTGAAATCGAAAGGTTGAAACCAAGTACCGTCAGTGCCTTTGGGCTGGAGGCCTTCTTCGGCGAAACGGGTGGCAATGTACTCAGCCGCCAAAGCTTCACCCTCCGAGCCGGTGGCCCGCCCTTCGAGTAAATTGGATGAGAGATACACTACATCGACCCTTAAGCCTTGAAGTGTGGCGTCCGTATTGTTCTGGGAAAAACCAGAAAAAGTCAGGAAAAATGTCAGTAGAAAAAGGAAAGAAATTTTCATTGTATTTAATTTATTAAACTTTTTTTAAATTCATTAGAAAAAACGGGGGGCACAGTAAACAATCATTAAAAGTATCCTGTTCATCGCATAGAATCATTTCGCAATTGGGGAGTGAAGATATGAGAAAAATTCACACTTAGGTTGCTTCCCAAAGTCTGAGAGAATTGATTTTTATCAGGAATGGACTGGAAAGTTTTTCCCCTGGTTATTGTCCCCTTCACCTAACCGGGAGTTTTCTGCGGCGAATATTACCGGATCTTACCAGAAAAGCAACCCATTGCTACTCCTTTTACGTACTTACAGGTAAATGTGGCGCTTGGCCATATTTTATGCCTGTCACCCAACTTTGGAAATTATAGTGTTTCATAGTGTGAGGGGTAACCACTCCGGTGGTTGCTCCTTTTCATCTTTTTAGGATTTACAACTCGCGACTAATCAGGGTGCTTGCAAATGCACGGAGTATTTTTTTACGGGCGTGAGGGGCATTTACCTTTTCGAGATATCCGAAGGCCATTCGTTGGTATTTTTCTTTCAATTTTTCTGTGGTATCACCGATGTTGAGTTCGTTAAATATCTGTGTCACACGCTTTATTTTCTCATTGGCATCATCGTTTTGCGGTGCTGTGCCGTACCATCCGGCCAACTCTTTTTTTTGAGCAGTGTCCGCTAATTCCAGGGCTTTCAGATAGAGATAGGTTTTCTTGTTTTGATGGATGTCGCCACCAGTTTTCTTTCCAAATTTTACGGTATCGCCGAATGTGTCAAGCAGGTCGTCCTGTAGCTGAAATGCGATGCCGAGACAGCGGCCGAACTCGTATAAATTCTGGGCATCGGGAGTGCTGGAACCGGCGAGCAGAGCCCCCATCTTCAGCGCAGCGGCTACCAGAACCGAAGTCTTAAGCTCTATCATTTTCAGGTATTCCCCGATGGTCACATCCTCACGGTTTTCAAAATTCATATCCATTTGTTGCCCTTCGCAAACCTCGATGGCCGTTTGTGTAAAAATGTTCAACAAGGTGCGCAACATTGCGTCGCCGGCTTCTAATTGCAACAGGCATTTATAGGCTTGTGCCAACATAACGTCGCCAGACAGTATGCCCGTGTTGGTGTCGTATTTTGCATGTACGGTGGGGTGTCCTCGGCGAAGTAGTGCGTCGTCCATAATGTCGTCGTGAACGAGGGTGAAATTGTGAAATACTTCGATAGCCAGCGCTGCGGGCAGCGTTTTTTCCACATCTTCTCTAAAGCAGTAATATCCGAGCATAAGCACAGCCGGCCGGAGACGCTTACCACGCAGTTGAAGAAGGTAATTAACCGGGTCATACAATTCCGCCGGAGGCTGCTTAAAAATATGGTCTTCCAAATATTGCTCGAACTGCGCCTGAAAATGGTGTAATGTTTGCATCGGGATAAATGTGTTTTTTCGAATGGCTGTGCTTCGCAAAAGTAAGCCTGCCCAATCGAAAAGGCTCCTTTCCAATCGCCGCTTTTAATATCGCATTCCAAAACCGGTTGTCAGCAAGAAGGCAGAACATGCGTTTTGGCATGTTTATTTCTTCCTCCCAAGTTCGACATTCGCATAAAATAGTCCATAAAGCATTCCCCCTGAAATCTTGGTTTTAGAGCCCCGGAATATAGCCAATGAAACCATGATCCTTAACTAAATCAAAATGAGGAAATCCAGACCTGTGAACATCCTGCTTATTGAAGACAACCCTGGAGATGTAAGACTGGCACAAGAGGCTTTTAAAGAAGGAGGTTTTAACGTAAAACTTGATGTGGTAATGGATGGAATGGAAGCCCTTCGGTTTTTGCGTAAAACATCCCCATATGAAGAGGTTTTTACACCCGATCTTATTCTACTCGATTTAAATCTGCCAAAGAAAGACGGGCGGGAAGTATTGAGTGAAATTAAGACAGACCCTAAGCTTCTTTGCATTCCCACGGTTATTCTTACGACTTCTGATGCCGAGCAGGACATCCTGAATAGTTACAATTTGCACGTCAACTGTTACATCAACAAACCGGTTGACTTTGACAAATTCTTCGACATTATTCAAAAAATCGAAGACTTCTGGATCCGGACTGCCATTTTACCCACAATGATGAACTAATACAGGTTGTCCTGATTCACCTACCTGCCGAAGGGCAGTCTCATCTGAATAGTACCAAGGATAAAGCATGTATCTCCCGGGCTACAGCGAAACGACAAAGTAAGCGCTTATGAACACGAAGACCAAGACTCAAATTTTGTTGATTGAAGATAATCCTGGCGACGTTACGATTATTAAAGTTTACCTTGAGGAGGCTGGCCTAAAATACAGCCTGCACCATCAAGACTCCTTATCCGATGCATTGGAATTGATGCAACATACTCCCATCGATGTAGTTCTGCTGGACCTTAATCTTCCCGATTCCACGGGTTTTAAAACTTTAACGGCCTTTTTTGAGCGCGCCCCTCAGGTTCCTGTTATCGTTTTAACTGGTACCAATAATGAAATTATTGGAAACCAGTCTGTTAGAGCGGGTGCTCAAGACTATATCGTCAAAGGACAATTCGACAGCAAGTTCCTCGGCCGCACCATTCGGTATGCAGTTCAACGCTCGAAGGTGCAGATGAAGCTGGAAGAATCCACCAAAAATCTGGAGGCAAACAGGCGGTGGTTTCTCGAAGCTATGGAAATGGCGCGTTTTGGTACCTGGGAAATGGACATTGTTTCGAATGAAATGAAATGGACGGACGAAGTGTATCGCATTCTAAATTTCCAACCTGGAGCCGTCACACCTTCCCTTTCCACATATCTCGAATATGTCCATCCGGAGGACTGCGACGCAGCAGAAGAGTTTTTTGAATTGGCCACGAAAGATACCACACTTCACCAATTAGAGCACCGCATGCTTGTTGGGACTGCCTCCCTTCGTTATGTGTCACTTCATGCCAAGGTTCAGGTGGCTGGCACCGGGGGTAAAATCATGCTTGTCGGGGGAATACAGGACATTACGGAACGCAAACTTTCGGAAAAACTGATTCTCGAAAAGAACATCTCCAATAAAGCGGCTTCCATGCAGGAGGAGGCACTTTCTGAGTTGAGTTTTCACATTCGCACCCCTCTCTCCTCGGTAGTAAATCTTCTTCATTTACTGGATAATACACAAACCAGTTCCTCACAAAAATCACATATTACCGACCTGAAGACTTCGGTGGATGACTTATCCATCGCCGTCAACAATCTGCTGAATTTCACCGTTATGGTGTCCGATGCAGTTAAACCGGAAATGGAACCCTTTAGCTTGCGTACCATTATGCAGGGCTTGCGAAATGTAGTTCGTTTGAAAGCTGATACAGCTAAACTGGCGTTGAATTTTTTCGTAGATGAAAAGTTGCCCGGGAAAATCATAAGCGATCCG
>CAZPHZ010000004.1:0-20219 GCA_964586035.1 uncultured Saprospiraceae bacterium | reverse complement strand
CGATTTTTTCCGAAAAAGCGCATCGTGCCCACCGAGCGCGACACATTCTTTCGCAAAATACAGGTACATGGCACCGTTCATGACGAGACGGCAGCCATGCTTGGTGGCGTTTCCGGCCATGCCGGATTGTTTGGCTCAGCCAATGATTTAGCCAAGCTTTTTCAGATGTACATGAACTTCGGGAATTACGGTGGCCAGCGTTTCATCGCCGAAGAAGCCCTGCGGGAATTCACACGCTGTCAATATTGCGATGAAGGCAACCGCCGTGGCCTTGGCTTCGACAAACCGCCGTTAAAATACGTGCCGGGGGAAAGTTATGTGGCCGAATCTGCCGGTCCGGACAGTTTCGGCCACTCCGGCTACACTGGCACTTTTGTTTGGGCTGACCCTGCACAAAAGCTGCTCGTCATCTTTTTCAGCAACCGCGTTTATCCCGACCGCTCCAGCCGTGGACTTTACGAGCGCAACATCCGGCCCCGCCTGCAGCAGGCGGTTTACCATGCTATAAATAAATAAATGGGCTCCGAACAAAGCCGGCACTTCTGCCCTCATAAACCATAAATTATAAACCATAAAACATCACCCTTTCCCCACGTTCTGCATGCGTTCCGTCAAATGGTGCACGATATTGAACTCGCTGAGGAAGGCCCTGGCTACGGCCCGAAGCACGGTGTAGGCAGGGATGGCGAGAATCATTCCCAACACGCCGTTCACTTTTGCTCCCATGAGGACGACTATGAAAATTTCCAGTGGGTGAGCCATGACGCTGTTAGAAAAGATGAATGGTTGAAGCACATAATTGTCCAGCAACTGGGCCACTGCAAAAACGCTGACCACCTTAATTATAAGAGGCAGCATTTGGGTGTAAAAGTCCAAATCGAGGCCTGAGGAGATGGTGAAAATGATGCCAAACATGGCACCGATGATGGGCCCAATATAGGGGATGACGTTCAGCATGGCAGCGAAGAAACCGATGAGCAGGGCATTTTTTACCCCCAGAATAGTCAGGCCGAGAGTGACGAAAACGGCGATGCTGAGTAGTTGCAGCACCAATCCCCGGAAATAGCGGCTCAGCATGGTGGCGCTGTCGGAGATGGCGTTGCGCACTTTGTTTTCGTATTGTTGGGGCATCAATGCGGCGGCGAAATTCACAAAGAGTCCCTGTTCTTTTAAAAAAAAGAAGGTGATGAAAACAACCGAAGCCACCCCGATGAGGATATTGCCTGCTGCTGAAATCACACTTGCAAAATAGTTGCTGATATATGCCGGCTTGAACCAGTTGGAAAAAGTGTTCTGCATCTGCTGCTCCAATGATTGTGTCGGGTCGATAATGTTGTAATTGGCGAGTTTATCCTGGAAGTTGGTCAGTGGTTCCTGGAGAGCTTTGGCGATGGCCCCGTAATCCACCCCGGCGAGGTTGTTGACTTGCTCAAAGATGGGGGGTAAAAACAACCGGCCCATGAGCCATAAAACCAAAAAGAAAGTAAGTAGCGTAAGGATTGCGGCCATGTTGGGCCCGGCGTGGAATTTCCACACCTTGATGTATTTTTGAAAAAACTCCATCAGCGGCTGCCCTATCATTGAAAGCACCCAGGCTATGAGTGCATAGGCCACGATGTTGTCGAAAAAATAAACTAACCCGGCTATCATGAGCAGGCTGACGAGGAGCGCTATATTCCGGCTGAGGTTGGTCATTTTCTTATTGGATTTTTAATTTCCGTCAAAAATAGTAGCTTTTCATCGGGAAAGACAATGAGGCAGGAAAGAATACCTCATGGTCTTTATGTCCATCAAGCTTAAAAATGGATTTTCACCGCATCTTCGACATACTGCCTTATCAAATGGCAAAGTACCCGCAGGCCGCCGCCTTGTCGGAGTGCCGGAACGAACGCTGCGTAAATTATTCTACTCAAGAAAGTCTCCATATCATTGACAGACTCAGTTGCGGATTGCTCAGGTTGGGGCTGAAGCCCGGGGACAAAGCGGCGCTCATGGCCAGCGGTGGCAGCCCGCTTTGGTGCTTTTTCGATTTCGCCTTTCAGCAAATCGGAGTGATTGTGGTGCCATTGCATGCCGCTTTGCAAAACAACGATGCCGCATTTATTCTTCGCGATGCGGATATTCGCATTTGTGTGATTTCGGGCAGTGATATGTTCCCGCAGTTGGCAGAGGAGCAGGCGGCCCTGCCGGGGGTTTGTCATGTATTTTCTTTCGAAAAAATGGAGGGGGTACTTCATTGGAGGGCTTTGCTCGCCGATCCGTCCGCCGAAGAAACTGCCGCTTTGGAGGCACTCAAAAATAGCATCACCGAAAGCGACCTGGCCACCATTCTCTATACTTCCGGCTCTACGGGGCGGCCAAAGGGCGTGATGCTCACCCATGCCAACATCGTCAGCAACATAAAGGCACTAATGGCAATCGTGCCAGTCAGCCATAAAAAACGGGCGTTGAGTTTCCTGCCCGTTAGCCACATCTTCGAAAGAGTGGTTGGATACCTTTACATGGCTGCAGGGATGCAGCTATGGTTTTCCCGGGGTGCCGGTTATTTAGACGAGGAAATGCAGAAAGTACGTCCTCATTTTATCACCGTCGTGCCAAGGGTTTTGGAAAAGATGTACGAGCGTATCTTAGAGTATCGCGAAAGTGGAGGGTATTGGCGCCGCAAAGTAATTGATTGGGCATTGGCCTACGGCCAAAATTTCGACCCTCTCGAAAAACTTTCCCCGGTTTTTTGGTTGCACAACATGTTTTTAGACCTTTTGGTTTACCGGCGATGGAGGCGACTGTCTGGCGGGCATATTGAGGGGATTGTGGTAGGTGCGGCGGCGTTGCAGCCCCGCCTGGCCCGCCTCCTGTGCGCCGCAGGCATTCCTACTCGTGAGGGTTATGGCCTTACGGAGACCTCGCCGGTAGTGGCGTTCAATCGCTTTGAACCGGGTTTGTACCGTTTCGGCACGGTGGGTATCCCGGTGCCTGGCGTCGAAGTGCGCATTAATCAACCCGATGAAAACGGCGAGGGGGAGATTTTGGTAAAAGGACCTAATGTGATGCAAGGTTATCACCACCTGCCCGAAGAAACGGCAGCAGTACTCAGCCCCGATGGATGGCTTCACACTGGCGATATGGGGCAGTTCGTACACCGCCGTTTTTTGAAAATTACAGGCCGAAAAAGCGACTATTTCAAAACCACCAGTGGCAAATTCGTGGCGCCGCAGAGGGTGGAGACCTGCCTGCAGTCTTCTCATTTTATCAAACAATGTATGGTCATGGGGCTCAATCGCCCATATGTGGCAGCGTTAATAGTACCCAATTTCGAGGCCCTCGAAACATGGTGTGGCGAAAACAATGTCCATTGGACGGCTCCGCAATTCATGGCCCTTAACCCCAGAGTACTCAGATTTATGGATGAAATAATCGAAGAGTTGAGCGAAGCTCTCGAACCTCACGAACGCGTGCGCCGATTCACCCTGCTGCACAAAGAGTGGACCCCTGAAAACGGCACTCTTACTTTGACCATGAAACTGCGACGGGATAAGCTGAAGAAGAAATTTGAAAAGGAAATAATGGCGATGTATTGATGCGAAAAGGGCTAGCTGAAATATGAAGGTCAGATGCAACTTGTTTTCAATAACCACCGGTAAAACTTTCTGAATTGTATAGTGCCAGTCCACCTCTCGGTTGTTTCCATGAACCGGTCTGCCCTGCTCTGTTTTATTGTAAGAAATTTCAAGAAAGGAATTATCCTAACAGACTCATTGGACTTTCATCTAGACAAACGAAACATAATCCAGCGGCAAAAAATTCACCGGAAAGAAAATCTTCACCAGCGCTGATACGCTGAAACCGAAAGTGATACGAGGTTTTGAAATCCCTGTTTCGGAAATTTTCTATACAGCCGTAGGGTCTACCACAGAAACTTTAAACCCACCTCTACTTCTTTACTCAAACTGCGGCAAACAGGGCAGCCCTGTGCCGCTTCCACCAACAGTTGTTTTTGAGCTTCGCTAAAATTATTGGCTGGCATGGCAAACGTCACCTCCACCTTGCCGATGCGGCGCGGCTCCGAGGCCATGATTTTATTGACCGAGCATTTAGCGCCCACTATGTCGAGGTCATTGTCGCGGGCCTTTATGCCCATAATTGTCATCATGCACGAGCCTAGGGCTGTGGCCACGAGGTCGGTGGGTGAAAAAGCCTGGCCTTTGCCTTGGTTGTCGCAGGGTGCATCGCTGATAATGGCCTCTCCAGATTGAATGTGAGTTGCCGTTGTGCGCAGTTCTCCGTTGTATGTGATTTCAGAAGTCATGTATAGTTTATTAGTCAATTTACAATATCCCACTTTTACCATTCCATACTTTCAGTAATCATCGTTGGATGTTGCAAAGCAGAATATGGAAATAGATTTCTGTGGTATTGAACTGTAAGTTACAATGTGAAAAACATTTGCTCCGCGGAAAGAAACAATAGTCAACGCAAAAATTGAAACGTCTGCCTATTCTTTCACCATTTTTACGATAAAAACATTTTTCAAATTTCTAACGCTTAAAAAATAAAGTCCGGGAATCAGGCTTTTTACATCAAAATGCATGGTTCGCCGGCTGTGAAAAACAGTTTCCTTTAATACCTGGCCTTGGGCGTCCATCAATGCGACATTTACATCTCCGGCGTTTTCGGCCAGTTCGATGGTCAGGGCATCGTTCGCCGGGTTGGGGTAAAGCCGAACCCCGTTCCTCCCGTTGGTTGCCGGATCATTTGTGGCAGTGGGTATATCCACCGTTGTTTTCCACAGTCCTCCACCGGCAGTGCCGGCGTACACTTGTGCGGGGTTGTGCGGGTCGAAACGCGCAAAATTAAAGGCGGTATGGTTGATGTTTTGGGCTGTTATCAGGTTCCAGGTGTTGCCGCTGTCTTTTGAAATAAAAATACCGTGTTCTTCGGAAGGGGAGACGTTGTACCATTGCTGAGCCACCGCCATGATGACACCGGGGTTGGAAGGGTGGACTTCCACATCTGTCACGCGCGAGTGGTTCAGCAACAGCGTCCAGGTTAGCCCGTGGTCATTAGAGCGGTAAAGGCCGCCGGAGGTGCTCCAATCGAAGTCGTTGGAAATGCTCGCATAAATATGTTGTGAATTGCTGACATAAACCTTCCCAATGTCGCCGTCGGGCAGACCACTTATCGCCAACCAGCTTTGCCCGCCATTCGTTGATTTGAAGAGGCCGCAGGTGCCCTGCCCCCATGAGTTGATGCCGAGGTACAATTCCTGAATATTGCCCGGATTGACGGCGACATCCCAAACATAGGGCGTTTTGTTGCCCAATCCCGTGTTGATGGCGTTCCAGGAACTGCCGCCATTCGTTGATTTGTAAACCCCGTTGTGGTAAATGGCTGCATAAATCGTTCTGTTGCCGGGCGAGCCGGCCGAAAAGTCAATCGCCACATCGTAACGCCCGTCTTTTGGCAAATTTCCGGTGATGTCAGAAACCGAAGCCCCCTCGTCGGATGAAAACAGCAGCCCTCCCGAGGTAAAACCTTCTTCGAGTCCACCTTGAGAGCCTTGGTACCTCTCTATGTATAAATCGCCATTGAAGGGGTCAACAAAGATTTCCTTTACGGCGTCGATGTCATCGACATTCCCGACGACGGGGTCTTGGTGGGGGTCGAGGCGGATAAAGGAATTTCCCCCATCATCACTTCTGAACAAGCCGAAATCGTCATATCCCACGTAGATTTTGTTTGAATCGAAAGGGTCAAAAGCCACGCCTTCGGTATTCATCAACTCCAACCCGTTGCCCTTCCAGCCTGCCCCGGCGGCAATCGTAAAGGCATTGTGCCAGGTGTAGCCCTCATCGTCGCTGATTTCCACATCGTCCCGGCAAATGGCAATTCCCGATGGGTCGGAAGGTGCAAGCCGTATGTCGTAAGCATAGCCTTCCCAAAAAAATTGGGGGTCCATCCAGCCGCCGATAACGGGCGTATAAAGCAAATCCCAGTTGAGGCCGCCGTTCCAGGTGACAAATATGCCTGTTTCATCATACCCGCTACCCGGGTTGGTGGCGATGTAGATATTTTCTGCGTCGCCGGGATTCACATCGAATTTCCAATAGTCGTAAAAAAGAAAATCGTAAGGGTCGTATTGCGGCAGGTTTCCGGTGATGTTCTGCCACGATTCTCCCAAGTCATCACTTCTGAAAATGCCGCCGGAGAAGGAGGCCGGATTGTCCGTATCTCCGATGGTTTTTAATGTGAGTGTCAGCACATAGTCACCGCCATCCTCAGAAAGTTTTATCCGATGGCAGTTGTTGTGAGGCAATCCCGCGTTTTTGGGAGCCCATGAATTGCCGCCGTCATCGCTGCGGAAAACACCCTTGGTTGTGGCCATGATGACCTCATCAGTGTTTGGAATCACATCGATCGTGTGGATGGAAAGGTGATCGGGGAGGCCATTGTTCGCGGGGACCCAGCTTTGCCCACCGTCAAGACTTTTATACACCCCCCCGGATTCTTCGTAATCCGGGAAAGGGGCGAAATCTGCAAAAGAACATTCTCCGGCTTCGTCGCCCAGTCCCAGAAACAGCCGGGAAGTATTCATTGGGTCAATGGCGAGGGCCGAAGTTTCAACAGGTGGGTTGTCATTGTCATCGATGGTGTGGGGATATAACAATTGCCAATTATTGCCGCCATCCTCACTGACAAATAATCCCACGGCATCGCATATAAATACCTTTTGGTAATTTACAGGGTCTATTTTTATTTCATTTATCCAATAGATGTCGGCGCCGTAGGGCATTTGCGCCAGATTGTTGTTGACGTTTCGCCAGGTATTGCCTCCATCTGTGGTTTTAAAAATGCCTTCGATATCGCCGGCCGTATATATCACGTTTTTATCGTCCGGTTGTATGGCGAGGTAATGCAGGTCGCTTCCCGCTCCCGGTCCGATGTTCGACCACACGGGATTTTGCGCATGGATGCAAAGGCTGTAGAAAAAGACGGCGAGAAACAACGTGATATTTTTCATGATAAACAGTAACATTTTGTTGCATGAAAAAAAGAAGCTCAGCGGGATTGCACGTAAATTTAAACATAAAAAAGCCCGGCCAATCTGGCGGCCGGGCTTTTTACATTTTTCTGGTCCGTTGAATTTTCACCCGAAAAAGGAAACGGGAGCTATATCCACCATGGTCTTCAGACCGGGGGTGCTGCGCAACACCTGTGGGATGGCATTCAGCGTAATGGCGCAGGTGGCGACATCGCCGTTTACGCCACCGGCAATTTTGGAGGCAATGCGGGGTGTGCCGTCTATGACGACTTCGTCGTAGCTCTCCGGCTCGCCGACGGTGGCCTGAAATTCGAGTTTTATTTTCACCTCCCCATTGACATAGCCATTGCCCACCTGCCGCACACCGGTGGCATAGCCCGCCGGAATGGTCATGGCGTCTGTCACAATTTTACTTTCGGCGACGACGGGGCTGATGATGTCCTCTGTTTTATCCAATTTCCATCCTATGCGGTGGGCGATGAGGTTCATGCTTTCCGTGAGGCCCACATGGCGGAGCGTGCCGTTTTGTTTTTTCTGCTCAAATTCTTCGAGCGTAAGCCCGGCGCCGATTTTTTTCTGGAAGGGAATGCGACGGTACTGTGCGTTTTGGTAACGCCGGACGGTTACTGTTTTCACTTCCTGGCATACGGCGGTGAGAAAGGTGGGCAGCGAATCCATGAGAAAGCCGGGATTGATGCCCGTACCGAGTACTGCCACACCTGCAGCTTTGGCGGCCTCGTCAATGCGACGGGCCAGGCCGGGGGAAGTGCTCCACGGGAAGCTCAACTCCTCGCAGGTGGATACCACCGGAATGCCGTGGCGGAGAATCTCCTCTATTTGCGGCGCTATGCGCACCATGTCGGACACGGTGGTGAGCACTGCCACGCCGGGTTTATTTTTAGCAACTGCCTCTCCGACACTGCCTGAAATGAGGACACCCGAAGGCTGGCCTCCGGCCAATTCGCCGAGATCCTTGCTGATGAGTGCCTGGTTTTTGTCAACAGCGGCGATGGTTGTGAGGCTGGGCCTCTGCGCGATGAAGTTTGCGGTTTTCAGGCCCAGGGGGCCGAGGCCGATTTGAAGTATGTTCATTTCAGGTAAATTTGATAAGCGGACGAATACCAGAATGGCGGGATATTTCAATTAGTCGTCCTGCCATTTTCCCATTAGATAGATTCAAAGCCAGTGTACGGATGCAACACCTTTGGCAATCGGATGCCATCTGAGGTTTGGTTGTTTTCGAGCAAAGCTGCTACAATTCGGGCAAGCGCCAGGGCACTGCCATTGAGCGTGTGCGCCAGCCTCATACCGTCACTATCTTTAAAACGAACTTTCAAGCGGTTGCTTTGATAGGTTTCGAAATTGGAGACTGAGCTAACCTCGAGCCAACGTTTTTGAGCAGCCGACCACACTTCGAAATCGAACGTCAATGCGGAAGTGAAACTCATATCGCCGCCACACAACCGCAGAATGCGATAGGGCAGTTCCAGCTTATCCAGTAGCCCGGAGACATGGGATAGCATTTTTTCCAATTGGTCATAGGACGAATCGGGGTGGACAATTTGTACGATTTCCACTTTGTCAAATTGATGTACCCGGTTGAGGCCGCGCACGTCGGCGCCGTAAGAACCAGCCTCTCGCCGGAAACAGGGAGTGTAGCCGGTGAGCTTGATCGGAAAGTCTTTACCTTCCACTATTTGGTTGCGGAAGATATTGGTCAGCGGCACCTCAGCTGTTGGAATCATGTAAAAATCGTCCTTCCCGATATAATACATCTGCCCTTCTTTGTCGGGAAGTTGTCCAGTGGCTCTTGCGGAATCTTCATTCACCATGAGTGGCGGTATGATTTCTTCGTATCCCGCTTTGGCAGCTTCATCAAGGAAAAAATTGATGAGCGCCCGCTCCAGCCGGGCGCCTTTGCCGCGGTACACGGGAAACCCGGCGCCGGTGATTGTCACTCCCAATTCCAGGTCGAAGAGGTTGTATTTTGTGGCCAGTTCCCAATGAGGGATTGCGTCTTTCCCCAATTCGGGGAGGGGCTTGTCCCATGCCTGGTACACTTCGTTGTCTTCTGGCAATTGACCAGCAGGCACCGATTCGTGGGGAATGTTGGGCACCGTGAGTAGAAGTTCTTCTATTTGCCGCATGGCGTCCTTCATGGTGATTTCGAGCGTCTTAGTACTTCCTTTCAACGCTCCTACTTTTGCTCTCAACACCCCGGCTTCATCTTGTTTGCCATTTTGAAAAAGGCCGCCAATTTCTTTGGAGAGCTTTTTTACTTCGGCAAGATTGTTGTCCATCTCAGTCTGAGCAGCCTTGCGCGCATCATCAAGTGCGACTATTTCATCGATAATATTCAATTCTTCATCTGTGTAATTCCGCACTTGCAATCCACGAATGACCTTATCCTTGTTTTTTCTTATGAAGTTGAGTTCTAACATGGAGTTCGTTTTTGGATTTCCAATATTGAAATGTGAGTGGGTGCTTAAAAACAAAGTCCGGTGAACAACAGTTCCCAGACGGATGTTAAAAGACTATCATCTTACTCCACTCGAGTTCCATCGTCTTACGGTCAAAGCAAAAAAACATCCCTCGAAGAGGATATTTCATTTAAATTTAATAATACATTTACTTGTATTGCTATTGTAAATCAACTCTTTACGAACGTTTTTTCACCTTTTATAAAACTTTTTTGCAAAGGTAGTATTTGAAAATTAAAACTAAAACGTATTTTTGCGCCACATCATCGATCACGCCACCTGTTTTTATCTCTGATTGGCACTTGCGTGGAGCTCTCAGATTTACAATTCCTTCAAGTTTTCCCACTTTTTTTAGAATGTGAAACAGCGTAGAACGTTTAGATGGATCGGAACATAGCAAAGTGAATTTCACAGATTTTTCTTTTTATCCTGCTGACGGAAACTCCTCCTGAAAACCTCTGAAAACTCAAGGGTTACATTTCATAGACAAAGAATTTCAGGCAGCTATCATTAAAGAAAGAAGACTAAAGCCTACACCTCTTTTCTGATTTCACAGAACTACTCGACATCTTTTCTGGCAAACACAATAACACACAAATCTTTTTTTTTAGAAACTCATCATTTTTTACCATGTACGATATATTGCAATTGAACGACATGCTTGTTCCCCAATTGCGGGAAATAGCCGAGCGCTTAGAAGTGAGCGGATACAAGCGATTAGCCAAACAAGACCTGATTTACAAAATTCTGGACCAGCAGGCAGTGGCCGGGAAGCAGGTGGCAAAGCCCAGCAATGGAACAACAGCGCAAAATACTGCCTCCACTCGCAAAAGTGAGACAAAAAGCGCCGCTCCCCGTAAAAATACCAGAGCCAGAAGTAAGGAAGGCTCTAACAATCCTCCCCGGAGGCCACGTTCTGATAGAAGTGGACAGCGTCCTGCAAACACCGCCCGTCCTGATAGAAATAGCAGCTTCAGCAAGGCTGTTGTGGATAAACCCGAAGATGTCACTCCCCAAACTCCGGTAAAATCCAGCCCTGCTAACACGCGCACCGGGGAAGCTGAAATTGTGGTCCCTCCCAACGTTCAAGACCCATCCTCACCAATGGAACCGATTGTCGACCCACCCTTTGTGCCGGAAGAGCGCGAGAATGTGAGTACTTCGGGAAAATTTGACATCGAGCTGGATGGAATCATTGAAGGGGTAGGCATTTTGGAAATGATGCCCGATGGGTACGGATTCCTTCGGTCTTCCGACTACAACTACCTTACTTCACCTGACGACATTTACGTGTCTCCATCCCAGATAAAACTCTTTGGCCTGAGAACCGGCGATACCGTACAGGGCGCAATCCGCCCACCAAAGGAAGGTGAAAAATACTTTGCCTTGCTTCGGGTATCAAAAATCAACGGGTTGGACCCGAAAGACATTCGCGACAGGGTGCCATTCGACTATTTGACACCGTTGTTTCCCGATCAGAAATTTGATCTCTGTGTTTCTCCTACCGGCAGGGATTTCAGTACCCGCACAATTGATATGTTCACCCCCATTGGAATGGGGCAACGTGGTCTCATCGTGGCACAGCCCAAAACGGGTAAAACATTCTTGCTAAAAGATGTGGCGAATGCCATTGCTAAGAATCATCCGGAGTGCTACATCATTGTCCTCTTGGTGGATGAACGTCCCGAAGAGGTGACTGACTTTAAGCGAAGCGTAAATGCTGAGGTAGTATCTTCTACCTTCGATGAGCCTGCC
Source organism: uncultured Saprospiraceae bacterium (assembly GCA_964586035.1). GTDB lineage: Bacteria > Bacteroidota > Bacteroidia > Chitinophagales > Saprospiraceae > UBA6168. The sequence continues at coordinate 8,945 of CAZPHZ010000004.1, read as the reverse complement.
GAAAATCACGTTCGCGTGGCAGGCATGGTACTCGAAAAAGCGAAAAGACTCGTCGAGTGCGGCCACAATGTCGTGGTATTGCTCGATTCTATCACTCGCTTAGCCAGAGCCTACAACACCGTGGCACCGGCCAGCGGCAAAGTGCTTTCGGGTGGTGTTGAAGCAAATGCATTACACAAGCCAAAGAAATTTTTCGGCGCAGCCCGCAATATCGAGGGCGGTGGCTCATTGACCATTCTTGCCACAGCTCTCATCGACACAGGCTCCAAAATGGACAGCGTCATTTTTGAAGAATTCAAAGGTACTGGCAACATGGAATTGCAACTCGACCGGTCGCTGGCCAACAAACGCCTTTACCCGGCTGTGGACCTTACTACTTCAAGTACACGTCGCGATGACCTATTGCTCGATAAAGATACCATGCAGCGGATGTTCATCCTTCGCAATCACTTGGCTGATATGAAGCCTGCTGAAGCAATGGAGTTTTTGCTCAAACACTTACAATCTTCGAGAAGCAACGATGAATTTATGGCTTCCATGAACGGGTAAATACTCGTTGGGAATATTCGCATAAAAGAGAGGTTTTTGATGTCATTGTCAAAAACCTCTCTTTTTTTTAGGCAGGTTCCTGCCTTAGTTCGAGATTTGTCCAAACCTAAAATTAAACGCATTTTCTTATGACCGTCAATGAAAGACTTACTGCCCTACGTGCCGCCATGCAAGCCCGTGGGATTGCTGCATATATAGTCCCCTCCAGCGACCCTCACCAGGGAGAATATGTAGCCGCGCACTGGAAATCACGCCAATGGATTTCGGGGTTTACTGGCTCGGCAGGTACCGTTGTAATAACGGCTGACCATGCCGGGTTATGGACTGATAGCCGCTATTTTATCCAAGCCGAAGAGCAATTGAAAGGCAGCGGGGTGAAACTACATAAATTGGTCATCCCCCACACCCCGGAACATCTCGATTGGATGCAGGAAAACATCCCTGACGGCAGCAAAGTGGGATTGGATGGCCGGTTGTTTTCGGTGGGTCAGGTACGGCGCCTCGCTAAACTATTTCACAAAAAAAATATAGACCTCGATACTGACTGCGATCTCATCACGGACATCTGGGAAGACCGGCCGCCGCTTCCTCAACATCCTGTCTTTGAGCATGATGTGAAATACGCCGGGGCGTCGCGGAGAGAAAAAATGCAGGTCGTTAGAGAAAAAATGGGCGGAGCCGGTTACCACCTTATTTCAACACTCGACGACATCGCCTGGCTTTTCAACCTAAGGGGTGAAGACGTGACCTGTAATCCCGTTTTTTACGCATATGCCGTGATAGCCCTCGATGCGGCTTACTTATTTATTGAAGAGTCGAAAGTGACACAGGATTTGAAAGAAAAACTCAACAAAGATGGCGTGATAGTAAAACCTTATACGGCCATTGAAGATTTCTTGAAAAACATCCCTTCCAGGAAAATGATTTCGGTGGATATGTCTTCCACCAGCAATCAGGTGTACAATGCCATCGACGCCGGCAAAATATCGGAGGGTGCAAATATCTGTGGCTTGCTGAAGGCCAACAAAAACCCCATTGAAATTCAGCATTTTAAAGAGGTGATGAGAAAAGATGCCGTTGCATTGGTGCAACTGTATCGATGGCTCGATGAAACCCTTGAAAATAGGACTGTGCCGGAAAGTGAAGTGGCCGTGAGGCTGGATGGATTCAGGCGGGCACAAGGAGGCTATTTCGGAGAGAGTTTTGACGCCATTACCGGATACAACGGCAACGGCGCTATCGTACATTACCATGCCGAACCCGGAAGTTGTGCAAACATTAAACCCGAAGGAATACTGCTGCTCGATAGCGGAGGGCAATACCTCAATGGCACCACAGATATTACCCGAACCACCGCTTTGGGCGAGCCTTCCAATGAGCAAAAGATAGATTTCACCTTAGTGCTGAAGGGCCACATTGCGCTTGATAACGTTAGATTCCCAAAGGGCACCACTGGCGTGCAGCTCGACACCTTGGCAAGGATGTATCTGTGGCAAAACGGACTGAATTACGGTCATGGCACTGGTCACGGAGTAGGCTTTTTCAACAATGTCCACGAAGGGCCTCAAGGTATCTCTCCTACCCCCGGCACAGCGAAGTCTATCGTAACCATCGAACCGGGTATGGTCACTTCCAATGAACCCGGATTGTACAAAACTGGCAAATATGGTATTCGAACGGAAAATCTCATCCTCTGCGTGGAAGGGGAAGAAAACGAATTCGGTAAATTTTTCCGTTTTGAAACGCTCACACTATTTCCCATCGATTTGGCATTGGTAGACAAAAGCATGTTGAGCGATGTTGAAAAAAACTGGATAAACAGTTATCACGAGAAGGTATTCACCAGTGTTTCCCCGCTGTTGAATGAGGCTGAAACGGCATGGCTGAGAGTAAAGTGCGGAAAGGTATAGAGGTCAAATGAACTATAAAAAAAGCCATCCCGCCGAGCATGACGGGATGGCCCCTTTTATTTCATCGGTATAGCACTTAGTTTACCGGCATTGCTTTCTTTGCCTCCACAAATTCTTTCACTGCCTTAAAACTGATGGACTTCGGCCGTTCGAGTGGAAGACCCATGGCTCTGGACCAACACAAGGATGTCAGGACTCCGAGCGCCCTGGATACGCCAAACATCACAGTGTAGAAACTGTATTCTTTCAAACCATAATGTACCAATATAGCGCCGGAGTGGGCATCGACATTGGGCCATGGGTTCTTCACCTTACCAAGACCCTGAAGAATGGGTGGAACGACTTCGTACACTTTCCAGACAACATTGATAAAATCATCGTCTTCGATGTTCCTCTCGGCAAACCGCTTTTGAGCTACAAAACGGGGGTCGGGTTGCCGGAGAACAGCATGTCCGTAACCCGGTATCACTTTACCTTCGGAAAGCGTTTGTTTGACGTAGGCCTCAATCTGGTCAGAGGTCGGCTTACGTGTACCAATAGTCTCCACCATTTCAAAAATCCACTTAATGACCTCCTGATTTGCCAACCCGTGCAACGGCCCTGCCAAAGAGGCCATCCCTGCAGCAAATGAAAGATAGGGGTCACTTAGGGTAGAGCCTACGAGGTGGGTGGTATGCGCCGAAGCATTGCCGCCTTCGTGGTCAGCGTGAATGGTCATGTAAAGGCGCATGAGTTTTTTGAATCCTTCGGTTTTTGAATTGCCGAGCATATGCGCCATATTGGCGGCCCAATCGAGATTGGGGTCGGGAGCAATATGGTCTCCATTGTGATAGCTTCGGCGATAAATATATGCCGCAATACGAGGCAGCCTTGCTATTAGGTTCATCGTGTCCTCATAGGCAGCGTCCCAATAATCGCTTTTGCTCAGGCCTTCGGCATACCGTTTTGAGAACACGGAATCCACTTGCATGGTGGTGATGGCCGTGATAAACTGGGTCATGGGGTGCGTATCGGGCGACATTTGGTCCAATACTTTGAATGTCTGGGGTGGAACTACTGCTCTTCTATTCCATTCTTCACTTAACCAGGCCACCTCTTCCTTTGTTGGTATTTCACCTACGAGCATCAGCCAAAAAAGTCCTTCTGGGAGGGGTTCATCGCCATCTCCCTTTGGAAGTTTTTCGCGCAATTCAGGTATGGAATAACCCCTGAAACGAATGCCTTCGTCGGCATCGAGAAGAGAGGGTTCCCAAAGAAGCATGGTGACGCCCCTTGCACCGCCAAACACTTGTGAGATATTTACATCGGAGATTTTTTGTTGACCGTTTTCAGCTAAAAATGCTTTGATTGCCTTTTTCTCAGCTAACGATTTTTCGAAAAATTTTTGCTTTAACGTATCCATTATGGCAGGAATTTAAAATTGTTGAAAAAGAATGGAACTTTATCTATTGCTAACGTGAAGGATAGAATAAGGTTCTAAAATCCGCGCTGCCAAAAATAAAGAAAGACCCAGATCAACCGGATGACCATTTCGCATGGTAAAAGATGATAAAACTCACCAATTCTCAGCTTTTTTGCAGGTAATACGATGTCAGATGCATGCGTCCCAATTTGGGCGATCACATGATAGAAGCGGTAGCAAACTCCCCTTCATGTATTCCAGATAAAAAAAGCGGCAGATATTATTATTTCTGCCGCTTTTTTTTTTGAGGGTTGCAAAGTATCGTTACGAGTGATCACTGTAGCGCTTCGAGGTCCAACTCTAACACTTTTTTGTCTATGTCTGTTTGTGAGGCTCCAGCAGATTTCATCTCTTTGTAAACTTGGGCTTTTCTTTCACGCAGCTGCACCAGTTTTTGCGTAAAAATTTGCATTTGGTCCTTGTTCAGCAATTTGCGGAAAGAAACCTCTTGTGCGTATTGCAAGGCCCGGACTTTCTGGATATACAAAGACGGATTTGATTCCTTGATGGGCTCGATTTCCGAAAGATTGCGATATTCCCGCTGTTGAATTTTCAACATAGAAGCCTCCTGTTTGGCATCGAGACTGTATATACTCACCAGCTCATCGGTAGCTTTTTGAGCTGGACTTTTTCCCACATCTGTTTGGGCAAATATGCCAGTTGCCACCATGAGGATGGTTAGGCAAAGGATAAGTCTTTTCATGTTTTCGACTATTTCTGCGTTACTGCTATTGGCCTGAAGCTATTGAAATGCAAGGTGCTAACAGCCAATAGTAAAATAGGATACTTTTGCCGCTAAATTACGTATTGTCTGCTAACTGCATTGTCACGAACTTCCTTTTTTTACACCAAACGTAAAGTGCTTTGCCAAAAAGAGGGTCTTTAATCAACATGATTGCAACGACCCGGGGACAATTATCCATGATTAAACATAACTGAATTGGTTATTGTACAAGATATTCTCGTAAGCGAAGATTTATTCACTGAACACTTTATTTGCCAACTTGACTCCTGCAAAGGTGCTTGCTGTTGGGAAGGCGATTTTGGTGCTCCGCTCGAAGAGGCAGAAGTAAGCACGCTTGCTGCCATTTATGAAGACCTGAAACCCTTTCTGAGCCCTGTGGGAATCGGAGTGATAGAGGCATCTGGGGTGAGCATATTTTATGAAGAAATGAAGTCGCAAGGTACGCCATTATTGCCAGGTGGGGCCTGCGCATTTCTCACTTTTGAACAGAATGGCAGCGCCAAATGCGGCATTGAGAAAGCCTTCGAAACAGGCGCCACCAATTTTCAAAAACCCATATCCTGCCATCTATACCCTGTGCGGGTAGCCAAAAATGAGGAGGTGAGTTTTGAAGCTCTCAATTATGATAAGTGGGACATCTGCTCAGCGGCATGCACGGCAGGGAAAGAGGCGGAAGTGCCAGTGTTCAAATTTTTGAGAGACGCCATCGTCCGTAAATATGGAGAGGCATTTTACGAAGAACTGGAAGCCGTTGCCGGGTATCTTCAAGGAAAGTAAAAGTTGGTCGATGTAACTCTTGCATAGGCTTAGAAGACGTATGCCAGAGAACCCCCGATAAAAAGATACCAATCGCTTTTATTGGGATTTCCAAATTCACTGACTCCGTCCACATAATCATTAGTCGCTCTCCAACCCCATTCTAAACCGATGGAAAGTGCCTCGTAGGCATCCATCCTCAGTCCGATGATAAATGGTACAGAAAGCGCAGTTGCCTTTTTTCCGGCTTCAGGAAATTTACCATTGTCTTGAGTTTTTGTAACCGACACAGTTGAATTTGCATTCACTATTCCGACTCCGGTCGCAACATAAGGAGAGATGCTGGCATGAAAAATCCCACCGTCGTTGTATCGGTTATTATTGAATGGATAATACTCCAGTTGCAATCCCAATTCAGTTATTTTGGATTCAAAACTCCAGCCTCTTGACTGCCTCAGGGCCGAATTCGCATCATTCCCGGAGACGTACCCATAGTAAAGATTTCCCTTGATTTTAAAAGATGGATTCAATTGATACCTCGTGAAAATGCCTACCGAAACATTTGTTTCGCTCAGGTCAATGGGGTTTTTGACCAAATCGCCCTGATAGTTGGCGAAACCAATAAAGACGCCCATTTCAAGATTGTTCTGAGATTGGAGGGAGAGTGGTAATAAGAAAAGAAGTAATGTTTTCAGATGTTTCATTATCAATAGATTTGTAAATGAAAATGTGGAGTTTCAAAAAATAATAGTAATTCCCAGGCTATTCTTTTGATGTGGGTGAGTGAATGAATTAACAATTAACCTTTTAACAAATATTTGTACCAAAAATCGGACTTAACTACTTTTTAGTAGTCTTTGTTTTCAAAATCAAAACTTTTGAAAGTGCCAAAGAAATAGGAAATAGAACCGCCGACGAATAAATACCAATCGCTTTTTGATTCATTCCCGTTTTTTGCCACCCCGTCTAGATAATCGGAGAAAGTAGCCCGCCACCCCCATTCTGCACCGACGGAAAAGTTTTCATGGACATCGAAGCGTGCGCCAACAACAAAAGGTACAATAATGAAAAAATTCTTGTCGCCTTGCTCTGGAAAAAGATCAGCATCTTGGGATGGAACTGTCACGGCCGCGTCGGCTATGGCAAAACCCAACCCCGTTGCGATATAGGGAGATAGCTGGCGCCTGAATATACCGGTATTGCCAGACCGGCTCCTCCCCAAAGGGTGGTATTCACCCAGTACGCTCGCCTCCAATACATTGGCTCTGAAACTCCACCCTCTGTCTTTCAAGCTGCCCTTGGCATTTGCATCGTCTCCTGTAATAAGCCCGAAATATGCATTTGCACGAACCTTGAATTTATCCTCGTAATGAAGACGAAGAAAGCCACCATAGCCCAGCTTTGTTTCTCCCAATTGAATGGGAGCCTCGGACAAATCCCCCTGGTAATTGGCGAAGCCGGTAAAAAATCCCATTTCGACTGTCTGCTGTGACCGGACAAAAAACGGGATGAACAGGATGAAGAACAAAGGAATATGCTGCTTTTTCACTAAATCTGATTTAAAGGATGAGTGTCGAATAAAGTCTTTGAAATAGGGTTCGGGGAACTATCAAAGTACTGCAGGAGAAGGGATGCAATAAAAAAGCGAAACTAAGAGAATAATTTTAAGCTTCGCCGAATGACTCAACCTGCGGCACCAGTTTTTGTTCGATTGCCGCCAACAACTCCTGTGCTGCATTCAGACTATGCACCTTTTCTTTTACCATTATCAAACTCCGGGGCGTTTTTTTCAGAACGAGGCCCCATTGTGCCCCCTGGCTGCCTATGAGCTGAAATATTTGCTCGAAAATCGGGCTATCATAGTATGGGGACTGCGGGTTTTCTACAAAATAACAGCGCAACTTTTTGTTTTTAAGAATGATGCGCTCGAATCCCAAATTTCGCGCCACCCATCTGAGTTTCAATCCCTCAAAAAGTTCCAGCGCAGGTTCCGGAACGTCACCGAACCGATCTTTCAGTTCTTTTTCGAACTGGCCAAGAACTTCTTGAGTCTCTATTTTATCTATCCTTGAATAAAGGTTCAAACGTTCGGATATACTGCTGACATAATCATCTGGGATGTGCATTTCGGTGTCGGTGTCTATTTGTATGTCTTTAACGAAAGATTTTCGTTTGGCCAATTCCTCTTTGAATACTTCTTTGAAATCCGTCTCTTTTAACTCTTGAATTGCTTCTTCCAGAATCCGCTGAAAAGTTTCGTAACCAATGTCTGCAATGAATCCACTCTGCTCTCCTCCAAGTAGGTTGCCGGCACCGCGGATGTCGAGATCGCGCATCGCAATATCAAACCCACTGCCCAGGTCGCTGAATTCTTCAATCGTGCGCAGGCGTTTTCTCGCATCGGTTGTGAGGGTAGACATTGGAGGGCAAAACAAGTAGCAAAATGCCTTTTTGTTTGAACGGCCAATGCGGCCCCGCAATTGGTGAAGGTCGCTGAGGCCAAATTGGTTCGCGTTGTTCAATATCATCGTATTGGCATTGGGAATGTCGAGACCTGTTTCGATGATATTGGTACATACCAGCACATCGAATCTCCTTTCGATGAAATTGAGGAGCGTCGTTTCCAACTTGTTGCTTTCCATCTGTCCATGTGCCATGGCAATGTCTACATCGGGGCAGAGGCGCTGAATGAGGGCCATGATGTCTGGAAGTGTTTTTACCCGGTTGTGCACGAAGAACACTTGCCCGCCGCGCTGTACCTCTTTGTATATTGCATCTTTAATGAGTTCTTCATTAAAGACGCGTATTTCCGTGTGAATTGGCTGACGGTTGGGTGGTGGCGTGCGGATGATGGATAGGTCCCGAGCGGCCATCAGGCTGAACTGAAGCGTCCGCGGGATGGGCGTCGCCGTGAGGGTCAGGGTGTCTACGTTGACCTTCATGTTTCGAAGTTTTTCTTTGGCGGCTACGCCGAATTTCTGCTCTTCATCCACCACGAGTAAGCCAAGGTCTTTGAATCTCACCTCTTTGTTCAGCAGACCGTGCGTGCCGATGATGATGTCAATTTTCCCTTCTTTGAGGCGGGCAAAAATCTCTTTCCGCTCTTTTGTGCTGCGAAAGCGGTTGAGGTAGTCGATATTCAGGTCAAACTCTGCGAGCCGTTCGCCGATGGTCTTATAATGCTGCAGGGCCAATATGGTTGTGGGCACCAATATGGCCACCTGTTTTCCGTCTAGTACAGCTTTGAAAGCACCGCGGATGGCCACCTCTGTTTTTCCAAATCCAACGTCGCCGCAAATGAGGCGGTCCATCGGGTGCTTTTTCATCATGTCCTCTTTCACATCGATGGTTGCTTTTTCCTGGTCGGGAGTATCTTCGTAAATAAAGGAAGCCTCCAATTCGGTTTGCAAATAGTTGTCGGGTGAGAAGCCGAACCCTTCGGAAGCCTTCCGCATGGCATAAAGCCTAATGAGCTCTTTGGCTATGTCCTTGACTTTTTTCTTGGCCTTGCGTTTGAGGTTTT
>CAZPHZ010000003.1:0-20844 GCA_964586035.1 uncultured Saprospiraceae bacterium | reverse complement strand
AGCCACATACTGCTACCAATATTCCGCCCCTCTGGGGCTTTGAAAAAAGAACTTATCAGCCCTGCCCCTGCTCTCCTCAGAAAGGGGGGGAGTAAGATAATCGGCGGGAATGCGGCTAACCCACACGATTTCACATAGAGCCAAAAAAGATGATTCAAATCTTTTTTCCGGGATGCAGGGATAACAGGCTATTCCGGATATTTCAAAAAATCCGTATTGTTTTCGCGGTTGACAGCCTGGGTGGTGTGTGCAGGATAAGCGTTTGTAAAGGTTTTTGAAAACCGGGCCTTGGCCTTGGCGTTCCACTTAAACTCGTAGGCATGGAAGGCGCCATCCCTTTCTTCTATGTAATCAATTTCCTGCTGGTCCTGTGTTCTCCAAAAAAAGATATTGGCAGGGATATTCGCATAATGGCGCAGTTTGGTTCGCTCGCTGATGAGCCAATTCTCCCAAAGGGCACCAATATCCTGACGGATTTCTACGGGTTGAAATTGCGCTATCAGGGCGTTGCGGATGCCATTGTCGTAGAAGTATATTTTCCGCATGGTTTTAAGCTCCTTTCTAAGGTTCCGGCTGAGTGGGGAGAGGCGGAAAATAATGTAGGTTTGCTCCAATAGCGTAATGTAATTCTCAACCGTCTGATTGTCCAACCCGATTGTCTTTCCCAACTTGTGATAGGAAACTTCCTGGCCTATCTGAAAGGCAAGCGCTTGCAAAAGCTTCACTAATTTGTCCGGCTTTTTTATACGCTCCCACATCAGGATGTCTTTGAATAAAAAACTGTCCGTCAATTGCAACAGCATATCTCTTTCTTCATTGGGGTGGTTCACTACTTCCGGATAGTAACCATAGACTAAGCGATGCGAAAGCATCCTGCGTTCCCCAAGCCAACCATGATGTTCGACCATCTCGCCAAACGAAATGGGAAATAAACGGAACTCCCATTTTCTTCCGGTCAGGGGTTCGTTTATCCGGTTGGCCAATTCGAAGGCAGAAGAACCGGAGGCCACCAACTGCACTTCTGGTATTTGGTCGGTAACGAGTTTTAATTTGATTCCGACATCGCTGATTCGCTGTGCTTCGTCGAGGACAACGGTATGGTGGGTTCCGATGATTTGTCTCCATCGGGCCGTCGTTACTTTGTCCAAAAGAAGTTGCGTTTCGGGGTCATCCCCATTCAGCCAAAGTGCGCCTTCATCCCTGGAAAATAAATGCTGCAAAAGAGTGGTTTTTCCCGTCTGGCGGGGGCCAACGAGGATGATGGCTTTTCCTTTGCCCAGCTTTGCCCGGATGGCTTGCTCCATGAATCTTGAAACCATGATTTTGCGATTGTATTCGCAAAAATAACGGTTTTTTTGCGAATACAATCGCAAAATCACGACTTTTTGAAATCCGGAAAAGGCAATCACCCCTTTGCCCCCTTGCCATGATGGGCATCGGGCAGCCAGCTTTTAAAGTAGTCCTCATCCTCGATGGCAGCGGCAAAAGTGGTCATTTTCAGCGGGCGGAAAGTATCGACCATCACGGCGAGTTCGCGGGTTTCTTTGGCGCCGATGCTCTTCTCAACGGTGCCGGGGTGCGGTCCGTGCGGAATGCCGCCGGGGTGTAGCGTGATTTGGCCGCGCTCCACATTGTTGCGGCTCATGAAGTCGCCATCCACGTAATACAGCACCTCGTCGCTGTCGATGTTGCTGTGGTTGTACGGTGCGGGAATAGCCTGGGGATGGTAGTCGTAGAGCCTCGGCACGAAAGAGCAGATGACGAAGGTGCTCGTCTCGAAAGTCTGGTGAATGGGCGGTGGCAGGTGTACCCGGCCGGTGATAGGCTGGAAATTGTGAATGGAAAAGGCATAGGGGTACACGTAGCCATCCCATCCCACGAGGTCGAACGGGTGGTTGAGGTAATAATAGGGATAAACCTGTTCCTGTTTTTTTATGTACACCAGAAATTCGCCCTGCTCGTCGTGGGTCTCCAGGTTGGCGGGCTTGCGGATGTCCCGCTCGCAAAACGGCGAGTGTTCGAGCAGTTGTCCGTAGTTGTTGCGGTAGCGCTTTGGTGTTTCCACTGGCGTGGCGCTTTCCACGATGAACAGCCGGTTGTTTTCGTCATCGAATTCCAACTGATAGGTAGTACCCCTCGGCAATACGAGGTAGTCGCCGTAAGAGAATTCGATATTGCCGTAAAGGGTGCGCAGGGTGCCGGAGCCTTCGTGCACAAAAATCACTTCGTCGGCGCCGGCATTTTTAAAAAAATAATCCTTCATGCTCTGGCGGGGAGCGGCGAGCACGATTTTGCAGTCGTCGTTCACCAGCACGGGTTTGCGGCTTTTCAGATAATCATTTTCGGGAGTGATGCGAAATCCCTTCAGGCTTCGGTGTTTCAACTGCTTATCCGAAACGATTTCCGGCGTCACGGAATGCGGTTCGCCCATCTGCACGATTTGGGTAGGCGGATGGCAGTGATACAGCAAAGAGTAAATTTCGCTGAACCCCTCGGTGGAAAATAGCTCTTCGTGGTACAAATCGCCGTTGGGCTTTCGAAATTGGGTGTGGCGGGTGGGGGGTATTTGCCCAAGAGTGTGGTAGTGCATGGTTTAGTTTTATTTGCAAAAGTGCGAAGGTAAAAAAGGCCCCCGGAAAATGAATTTTCCGGGGGCCGTGCAGTTTTTCACCTTTTGTTTTATCCTTTAATCAGGAGAGCCTCATATTTTGCTTTGTCTTTGAACAAATTCAAGGCTTCGTCAATTTCGTGGTCGTTGCGCAGCCCCACTTCGATACGGCCTTTTTCATAAAAATAACGGCTCACGATTTCCTTTTCGATTAGGTCGGTGATAGCCTCTTTATGTTTGTTCAGGTCGCTTTTCTTGGCTTCGATAATTTTGGCTTCGAGGGATTTTATATCCCCACTGCTGATATAACCATTTTCTTTGGAAATTTCTTTTAGCTTTTTAAGCAATCCCTCGCTTTCGGTATTGAAATCGAAATCCTTCTTTTCCAAAAACAAAACAAAATTGTCCCAATCGGTAAAGTGGAAATCTGTGGCGGATTCAACAGGTTGGTTATTCAAATCCCACTGAGTGACATAGTTGAAAATGATGTTTTTTTCTTCCAGCGTTTTTAGAATGTCACTGTCCCCGTCGGGGTCGAGAAAAATATCGGGCTTCAGTCCGCCGCCATCGAGTACTATGCGGCCGTTTCGGGTGGTGAATGGGGTGCGTTGGTCGTCGGGGATGTGTGCCGGTTCTCCGTTGTGATATTCCACGCTCTGAATGCAGCGCCCACTGGGAATGTAATATTTGGCAGTGGTCATTTTCACTTTGGCATTGTAACCCACATCGCGCATATTTTGCACAAGACCTTTGCCGTAGCTGCGCTGACCGATGAGTACGCCTCTGTCAAGGTCCTGAATAACTCCCGAGACGATTTCGGATGCCGACGCAGAATTCTTATTGATGAGCACCGTCAGGGGCACCTCGGTGTCAACGGGCATATTCAGCGTCTTGAAACTACGGTCCCAATCTTTCACCTTACCTTTTGTAGAAACCACCAGTTCACCCTTATTTATGAACACATTGGAAACATTCACGGCCTCGGCGAGGAGTCCTCCGCCATTACCCCTCAAATCGAGAATGACGCCTGTCAAGTTGGGTTGCTCTACTTTCAGGTCTTTCAGTGCACGGGCCACATTGCGGCCCGCCTCCCGGGTAAACGTGGTGAGGGCGATGTAGCCCACATCCTCAGATATCATTCCTGAATACGGGACGTTTGGAATATTCACTTCGTCGCGGATAAGGGTGATTTTCAACTTCTTGCTTTCGCCGGGCCGGCGGATGGTAAGATTGACTTCCGTGCCGGGGTATCCCTTGAGTATCGCGCTGACTTCATCGGTGGTTTTGCCTTCCGCATCTTTGCCATCGATTTCCAGAATCTGGTCGCCGGCTTTGAGCCCGGCTTTCATGGCCGGGGCATTTTCATAAGGCGATACGATGGTGGGCAGGTCGTTCATTATGCGGATATCTGCACCGATGCCGTTGTACTTGCCTTCGGTGATATAGCGGTAGCCTTCAATCTGGCTTTCAGAAAAGTAGTTGGTGTATGGGTCGAGGCTTCCCAACATGGCATCTACCCCTGTGCGCATTAGCTTGGCAGGGTCAGTCTCATCCACGTAGTAGGTGTTTATTTCCTTGTAGAGATTGGTGAAAATCTCTATATTTTTGGCGATCTCGAAGTAATTACCATTGGTTGTAGTGTACGTGGTAGCCATACCGAGTAGCAGTAGGGCAGACAGAGTAAGTAACTTGAACGTGCGGTTTTTAATAAATTTCATGGTATTCATATTAAACGGATGGGGGGGATTAATGTAATTATGTCGAGTAAATATTGTAAAATTAAGAATTTATAAAGAAAACTTTTCTCCTTCTTCCGCAATTCCAAACCCATTCTCCAAAACGTTTCTTCGCGCTTCGCTATTCTCCAACAACACGGGGTTAGTATGGTTGAAATGAATAAAATGAACTTTGCCCTTTTCGGCTGTGGGCAAACTGCCGAAAAGGGCCATGCTCTCCACGATAAAAGGATGTGGAATCTCGCTCATGTCCCGGCCCGGTATTTCGCCGTTCTGGAAAAAAGTGCCGTCGGGTAAAACATAGTCATTGAATCTTATCCCGGCCAAAATGTCCCGTTGCCAAAGATTCCATTTGTCTATATCGGGGATAAACAACAGCGATTTTTCAGGGCCTTCGATTTCATACCCGGCTGTTTCTGAAAATTCATCGCGGTGGGGCACGGGTACCGGAGTGATGGTCAGCCGTTCATTCAACTCGACGGCAGAGTCGGCCTGTAAAGGTCGAATGACGATGTTTTTCAGTGCAACCAATTGGCTCCAGGGGCCGTTATTTTCCAAAAACGAATGCATTCGTGGCATTGCATACACTGGTATTTCTTTTGCTCCCATGGCCTCCCTGCCTAAATGTATCAGCCCCGTGTAGTGGCCGATGTGGGCATGGGTGAGAAATATGCCGGCCAGTTCAACTTCCTTTCCCGGCAACACATGCTCGAGACGGTAAAGCTGGTCTTTGAAATCTGGTGTGGCATCTATCATCCAAGCCTTACCTGATTCCGGATCAACGATAGCCAGGCATGCGACACTACGACGCAGAGCTGGCCGGAGAAATGCCTCCCGGCAGCAATCCTTCCTGCAACCGGCCTGTGGATAACCTGCATCCTGAGCTATGCCGAGCACCACAACGAATGGGGCAGATGGCAACTCTCCGTTGTTCAACAGTCCGGGAGCGCCCGATTGTTGCAGCGAGCAAGAAATAAGTGCCGCCGAAAACAAGAACAGCCTGACCGTTGTTGCTAATGTCCTGCAGCAAAAACCTGTAATAAATAAAATCATCATTGGCACAAATTCCAGGTAGTAAAGTATCTGCACAAAATAATAAAATCCGCCGGAATGCAACAGGTCAATTATTTCTGGGAAAATCTTTCGCGGTGCTTTTCTTCAACAAAAGGCATCACTTGCTATCTTTGCGGGCTTCGTCAGTATACCGCCATTAACTGAAATGTGGCGTCGTGAAGTTTGGATTGTACCATTAAATTCCAAATTTTATAATAACTGAAAAACCGGCGAACCTGACAAAATGCCCTTTTCAAGATTTCCAAAAAGAGAAACTACCATCGTCCTGTTACTGGCCGGAGTTTACCTTCTTTGGAATGGTTTGATGGTGGGGTTTCGAACCGACCATGCGGTTTTTCTGCTCTTGTGTTTAGGCCTTTTTTTCGGAAACCGGCTGTCGAGGAAAATCATAATGGCGTTGTTTTTTTTCGTGCTGTATTGGGTGATTTACGACGGTATGCGCGTTTTTCCAAACTACGCATTTAACCCCGTACACATTCAACAGCCTTACGACTTGGAAAAAGCGTTATTTGGGTTTCAGTACCTCGCACAAATTGTGACGCCAAATGAATTTTTTGCACAAAACACGAACCCGGTGGCAGATGTGTTGTCGGGCCTGTTTTATTTATGTTGGGTGCCCGTACCGCTAATGTTTGCAGTGTGGCTTTTTTTCAAAGATAAACGCATGCTGCTCGATTTTTCATTGGCGTTTTTATTGACAAATATTTTAGGCTTCGCACTTTACTATCTCTATCCGGCAGCACCACCCTGGTACGTGGCATTGCACGGATTTGAGGAAAATTTCAGTATCCCTGGCAACGAAGCAGGGCTGGCCCATTTCGACCGGATTCTCGGCGTATCGCTCTTCCATGGGATGTACGCCAAGAACGCCAATGTCTTTGCCGCCGTGCCTTCGCTTCACGCAGCGTACCCAATTATTACCCTGTATTTTGGTATTAAAAAAAGGCTCCGTCTTGCAAGCTGGGTGTTTTTTGTAATTTTAGTCGGCATTTGGGTATCTGCCGTTTATTCCGGGCACCACTATATTCTCGATGTAATTTTGGGGGCTCTTTGCGCCATCGCCTCGATCATCCTATTTGAAAAACTGATTTTAAAGTCTCGCATCAATAATTGGCTGCAACGATACGCTGAGGCAATACGCTGAGAATCAATCATTTCACAGAAATACATATTATTCGCAACAGAAAATACGAAAAACACATGAACCTCCTCCAACAAAGAATGTCGAAATACGACGCTCCGCAAAAAGTGAAAGCAGCCGGAGTGTATCCTTACTTCCGTGTGGTCGAAAGCGACCAGGATACGGTCGTCAAGATGTATGGCAAAGACGTGCTGATGTTCGGCTCCAACAGTTACTTAGGCTTGACTAACCACCCAAAACTCAAAGAAGCCGCTAAAAAAGCCGTGGACAAATATGGCTCGGGATGCGCCGGAAGCCGCTTCCTCAATGGAACCCTCGACCTGCACATCGAACTGGAAGAACAACTAGCCAGCTTCGTTGGAAAGGAGGAGGCCATCGTGTTCAGCACCGGCATGCAGGTGAATCTTGGCGTTCTGTCATCACTTTTGGGCCGTAAGGATTACATCGTAAACGACGCTGCCAACCACGCTTCTATTATTGACGGTACACGCCTCTCGTTTGCCACCACTCGCAAATACGAACACAACAACATGGATTCTTTGGAGAAAATTCTCCAGCGCATCGAGAAAGATAAAACAGAAGAAGACCTGGCCCTCATTGTCATGGACGGGGTGTTCAGCATGGAAGGTGACATAGCCAAACTTCCCGAAATAGTAGGCTTAGCTAAGAAATATGGTGCATCTGTGATGGTGGACGACGCCCACGGCCTCGGCGTCATGGGCGACCACGGCCGCGGAACAGCCAACCATTTCGGTCTCACTGATGATGTAGACCTCATCATGGGGACGTTTTCCAAATCGCTGGCCACCATCGGCGGATTTATTGCCGCCAGCAAGGAAGTCATCAACTTCTTGAAACACAATGCGCGTTCACTGATATTCAGCGCAAGCATCGCACCCGCCAATGCAGCTGCTGTGATTGCAGCCCTCGACGTCATCAAGAGTGAACCAGAGCGCATCCAAAAGGTGTGGGACAACGCCCATTATGCCAAAAAACATCTCGACGAACTGGGCTTTGATCCCGGACCCTCGGAGACGCCCATCATCCCGATATACGTGCGCGACATTGATAAAACTTTCCTGTTTACGAAAATGGCGCAAGACGAGGGGGTTTTCGTCAATCCCGTCATTACACCCGCGGTGCCACCCGAAGATACCCTTATACGGTTTTCCCTTATGGCCACCCATACTTTCGAACAGATTGACACCGCCATTGACAAGCTGACGAAAATTGCAAGAAAACTGGATATCTTGAAAAAACAGGAAGTATAATTTGGTGTAAAAAAAGCATTCACATGGTTCAAATAGAGGAAGCCAACTCCAACAGGGACGTAAAGAAATTTATCCAGTTCCCTTTTGGGCTTTATAAAGACAATCCCTATTGGGTACCTGATTTCGTGCAGGGTGACTTCGTCGCGCTGAAAAAAAATCCGGCCCTTGAATTTTGTAGAACAAAGTATTTCCTCGCCAGAAAAGATGGGAAAATCGCAGGTAGAATCGCAGGCATTATCAACGAACTTGAAAACGAAAAAACCGGGGAAAAACTCGCCCGTTTCGGTTGGGTGGATTTTACGGATGACACGGAAGTTTCGGCCGCCCTCCTAAATGCAGTGGAGAAATGGGCCACATCTGAAGGCATGACGGCTATCCACGGCCCGCTTGGCTTTACCGACCTCGATAGAGAGGGGCTGCTTATAAAGGGTTTTGACGAACCCGGCACTCTTGCCACCATTTATAACTATCCATATTACCAAAAACATTTTGAGGACAATGGCTATGCAAAGAGCATAGACTGGGTGGAATACGAACTCGAAGTGCCAGATTCCGTGTCCGACCGAGTGAACGGTTTTGCCAAAAAAATCGCAGAACGCTACGACTTGCATGAGTTGAAACCCCGAAAAGCCAAAGATTTTAAACCCTACATTCCCGCTATTTTCGATTTATTAAACAAAGCGTATCAGCATCTCTACGGTTTTGTGCCGTTAAATGAAAAACAGATCAAGTTTTACTCCGACCAGTATTTTGGTTTTATCAATCCCGATTTCGTCTCCGTTATTTTAAATGGTGAAGACAAACTGATAGGCTTTGGCATCACGATGCCTTCATTTTCGCGGGCCTTGCAAAAATCTAAGGGCAGGTTGTTTCCGTTCGGCTTCATTCACCTGCTGAAAGCCATGAAAAAAAATGACAGAGCCGATTTTTACCTGATTGCCGTGGACCCGGAATATCAGAAAAAAGGAGTGAACGCCCTTATTTTCAACAAAATCTGGAACAGTTTCATAAAGTTCGGCATCAAGAAAATAGAGACCAACCCGGAGCTTGAAACCAACACCTCTGTGCAAGCCATGTGGCAGGATTACCACCCGCGGAACCATAAGCGCAGACGCTGCTTCATCAAACAACTGAGCTGATTTTCCATGGAAAAAATACTCGTCACAGGTGCCAGCGGCTTTGTCGGCAGCTTCCTGTTGGAAGAGTGTTTGCGCCGCAACCTCGAAGTGTATGCCGGCGTGCGTAAAACGAGCAGCCGCAAGTATCTTCAAGACAAACGCATCAGGTTTCTTGAAATGGATTTTTCCAATAAAAATCTACTCAAAGAGCAGATGCAACGAGAGCGCTTCGACTATATCATCCACAACGCCGGAGTAGTGGGTGCGCCGAAATTGGACGATTACTGGCGGGTGAATTTCGAGTACCCAAAAAATCTTACGGAAGCCCTCACCGGTTGCATGCCAACCAAGTTCACCTACATCAGTAGTCTCGCCGCTTATGGCCCCGCCAGCAACGAAGATCTGACAGCTTTCCTCAAAGAGGAAGACACTCCAAAGCCCATAAATACCTACGGTAAGTCTAAACTCGCCACCGAGCAACACCTCGCAGGACTGAAAGATTTACCTTATATCATCATCCGGCCAACCGGTGTGTACGGTCCGAGGGACCAGGAGTTTTTCACCTTTTTCAAACTCCTCGACCACCACGTGGAAGGGTATATCGGTTTCCGGCAGCAACACCTCACCTTTATTTATGTAAAAGATCTGGCGCGGGTAGTGGTCGATGCCACCCTGTCGGGGCAGACGCGAAAAGCCTATTTTGTCTCCGATGGTCAATATTATTCACAGCGGGATTTAGGCAGGATTGCCAAAGGAATCATCAAAAAGAAAACGCTCCGGTTTCATGTGCCACTAACACTTGTGAGAGTGGTGGCCTGGGTGATGGAACGCATCGGCAAAGGCGACGGGAAATATCCGGCTCTCAACCTCGAAAAAGTTCGGATTTTGGAAAGTCTCAACTGGAAATGCGACCTTCAGCCGCTGAAAGAAGACCTGAATTTTAAGCCGGAATACACCCTCGAACAGGGTATTGCCGAAGCCATACATTGGTACAAAAAAGAGGGTTGGATGTAACCCGTCAGTACCCCAGAATATTCAGCATTTCTTCGGGTTTCTGCTCCTCGCGGTACAACTTGTCCACAATATTTCCTTTTGAATCTTTGTAAATCAGCACGCGCTTGGGCGCCGGGATGAGGCAATGCTTGATGCCGCCGTAGCCGCTGAGCGCATCCTGGTAGGCCCCCGTATGAAAGAAACCCAGGTACAGCGGTTCCTTATCATTTTTGCCGATGATGGGAAGATATACCTGACTTTCGTGAATTTCGGAATTATAATAATCGGAGTTGTCGCAG
Source organism: uncultured Saprospiraceae bacterium (assembly GCA_964586035.1). Classification (GTDB taxonomy): domain Bacteria; phylum Bacteroidota; class Bacteroidia; order Chitinophagales; family Saprospiraceae; genus UBA6168. Next base: position 10,604 of record CAZPHZ010000003.1, on the reverse strand, counting down.
CTGAGGCCGCCGATGTTCACCCGGCGATATTCGTTCTGCCATTTGTTTATGGGCAACAGAATAAAACGCTCACCGATGCTCCAACTGTCGGGGATGGTGTTGATGAGCGAATTGTCAATAATGTACCACACCTCGGCATCGTTTTGCTGCTTTTGGTCCAGCACGGAAAAGATTATGGCTCCAGATTCACCGACGGTGTATTTTCCAAACTCCGTGAAAATGTCGGGTTCGGGAATACCCTCCTCCTGGCAGGCATTGAAAATGAGGGTGACGATTTCCCGCACCATGTAGTTATAGTCGAACTCCGACCCGAGAGAATTACGGATGGGCATGCCCCCGCCAATATTCAATGCCGTCAGCGAAGGACACACCGTTTTCAACTGGCAATACAATTTGACGGCTTTCTTCAACTCACCCCAGTAGTAAATGGAATCCCTGATGCCGGTGTCCACAAAAAAATGGAGCATTTTCAGGGAAAACTTTTCGTTGCCCGCAAGTTTTTCTTTGTAAAAATTGACGACCTCGGCCCCGCGAATTCCAAGCCGTGAAGTATAAAACTCGAAGTTGGGCTCTTCGTCAGTGGCCACCCTGATCCCGATATTGCATTTTCCTTTAACCAACTGCTCGTAATAGTCAAGTTCCTGTTTGTTGTCCAATACGGGGATGGCTTTTTTAAACCCATCATTGATGAGGTCCGCTATCTTCCCGGCGTATTCCTCCGTTTTAAAACCGTTGTTGACGAGGATGATATTTTTGTCTATCCACTTTTTGTGATAGAGTTTCCTGACCATGTCAATGTCGAAAGAAGAAGAAGTTTCCAACTCGACCCCATGACGTAACACCTCTTTGAGCACATAGCTGAAATGGCTGCTTTTGGTGCAGTAGCAATAGTGGTACTTCGCTTCGTAGCCGATGGCTTTCCGGGCCTTGTTGAAAAGATTTTTCGCCTTTTTTATCTGGGTACCGATTTTTGGCAGATAGGATATCTTGAGCGGAGTCCCGTATTTAGCAATCAAATACCGGAGCGGCACTCCATTAAAAATGAGGTTTTCGTCTTCAATGTCAAAGCCCTCCTGCGGAAAGTAAAAGGTCTGGTCAATAAGATCGAAATACCGGTTTTTTATCATTTCGCCATTGAAGGTTTTGCGCGTCGGAAAGCAATTTTCAAAATTTGAGCGGACAAAAATAACTGCTCTGGCAAAAACTTTATGCTATTTATTGTATTTTTAATCTCGCAGAGGAACGACTGCATAGCTATTTCCCAAAGTCTAAGTACAACGTTTGCCGTTCTCTTTGGCTCATCCGAATCGAATTACAATCAACATTTTAACACGGTAAACTGTGAAGTAGAATTGTTGCCTGCTCCTTCCAGACAGGGTCAGTCTTTTTGATACAGTTGGCACTGTTCATAATAATCTTGTCTAAATGACAAATTGCAATATCTGGACTCAAATTTCTCCTCTGGAGCTCTCAGAGGCGGTTCAATCAATATTAATAACCATTGATGTTGAGGGCCGCGTTGCCGGAATCAATAATGCAGGCTGCGAAATACTAAATGTTAGCAGGGAACAATCGATCGGCAAAGACTGGATAGAGAATTTTGTCGAAGAGGGCTTTAAGGCTTTTGCCTCGCAAGCTATTAATAAACTTCTCACCGGAGAGCAGGAAACTATATCGGACCTGGCCTACCATGCCATTACCCCCGGTGGGCAGAGCCTTCAACTTCGATGGACAAAACGAGTAGTAAAAGACAAAAATGGCGATACCGCAGGCATTCTAGCATCGGGAATTCCGATTCCAATTGCCCATAACATCAACAGTGATGAGCGCATCCGGCTCGCCCTCATGTCTGGGAAAATCGGCGTGTACTTTTGGGATGTCGTCCACAGAAAAGGAATATGGAATGAAGAATTGAAAAACATCTTCGAATTGCCCGCGGGGGAAGAGCACGACTTGGGAGCACATTGGAAATCCATCCTCCATCCCGAAGACAGGGATTTTGTGTTGGAGGGAATGCAATCGGTCATGAAAGATGGTAAACCTTTCAAAAAAGAGTATCGCCTCTTGTTTCCCGATGGCCGGATTAAGTACGTCCTCCCTTCTTCTGAATTGATATTAAACAGTAGTGGAGAGGTTATACAGGCTGTCGGTACCATCGTCGATATTACGGAGCGCAAAGAGATACAGCAAAAACTTGAGGAGCAAAAAGAGCGCCTGCAACTGATAATGAATGCCACCAAAATCGGATATCACGACCTCGATTTGGTTACCGGCCGGCGATTCTGGGACGAGAATATACATAAAATACTAAAAATCGACCCCTCCTCCGATGTTGACCGGCTGGCTTTGCTCTTCTCCGTCCTGCACCCCGAAGATAAACAAAGGGTGCAGCAAAGGATTGCCCATCTGAAATCCCCCGATTGCGGGGAAACCACTTTTGACGAAAAATTCCGGATTTGCGTTGAAGGCAAAACCAAATATTTCAATTCCAAAGGCATTATCGTTCGGGACGACCAAGGCAATTGCCTCCGAATGCTTGGCTCCGTGCTCGAATTTACGGAGCAAATAGAAACCGAACAAAAACTGTTAGAGCGAGAAGAAAAATACCGCACGTTGTTCGAAAACGCCAACGATGCCATTCTGGTGATGGAAAACGAATGCTTCATCGAGTGTAACCCCCTGGCTTTGGAACTTTACGGCTGCGCCCGCAAAGAAGAGCTAATAGGAAAAACTCCCTTCGATTTTTCACCGCCCCTGCAACCCGATGGGATGGCATCGGAAGAAAAAGGGAGGCAATACATCCAGAAAGTGTTGGATGGCCAGCCCCAACGATTTTACTGGCTCCATTGCAAATTGAACGATAAGAGCAAACCCATCCATGTGGAGGTTTCGCTGAATGCCTTTGGCACCGCCAATAAAACTTACGTTTTAGCTACCGTAAGAGACATCACCGAGCGGATGAAAATGCTGGAAGTGCTTCGCAATTCCGAGCAACAATATAAAACGTTGGTGGAAACTTCGCTCCAGAGTATTTGCATTATTCAACACGAAAAAATAGCGTACATCAATTCATACGCGGTGGAACTTACCGGCTATTCTGAGGAGGAGGTTTATGCCATGTCCGCAGGAGATATCAGCTACTTCATGCACCCCAATGATTTGGACCAGGTGTTCCGAGTTTTTGATATTAAAAGAGAGGATACGAGAAATGTCGAGTTTCGGCTGAAAGTGAAATCCGGTGAATACCGTTGGTTCCGGTCATTGCTGAAGGTTTTTGTTTACAACGGGCACCCTGCTACGCTCGTCACTTCTATCGACATTACCGGTCATATAAAAGCGAGAGAGCAAATCATTGCCAATGCAGTGCTGACAGAAGACCGGGAAAGGACGCGCCTCGCTACCGAACTACACGACGGGCTTGGCCAAATGCTAACCGCTATTTCACTTCACCTCGGCGCCATCAATAACGTAGATGCTTTGGATGAAAAATCACGCAAAAACTATTACGACTCGATGAAAATGATCCGGCAGGCCATGGATGAAAACAGGTCCATTTCACACAACCTCATGCCGCAAGCCATCGCTGACTATGGGTATGTATCGGCTGCGGAACATATGATAAATGACCTCAATAATTCTTCAAACTTAAAACTCGAATTTCTCACTAATTTGAAGGAAGAAAGACTGCCGGAACACCTCGAGACTAATTTGTACAGGATCACCCAGGAAATACTGAACAACGTCATCCGCCACGCTCAAGCGACTGCCGCTGTTGTGCAGCTTATGAAATATTCCGACCTGCTCATCCTGACCATTGAAGACGACGGAATAGGATTTGATCAAAAGAAAATAAACCCTGCCCGGCATCTCGGATTGCAAAACATCCATACCCGCGCGGAGGTCATTGGTGGCACGCTGGAAATCGACAGCCTCCCTGGCAAAGGCACCTCTATTACTTTACAAATCGCCCTCACGGATGAATATTGATATTAAAAACATAAAAGTACTGATAGCGGATGACCACAAACTGGTCAGGGAGGGCATCAAAGGGTATCTCGAAGACGACCCTTCTATAGTAGTGGTAGCCGATGCAAGCAACGGAGAAGAAGCCCTGGAGGTTTTAGCTGAAATGGAAGTAGATGTTGCCATATTGGACATTAACATGCCCAAACTCGACGGCATAAAAACTGCTGGAATTATTAAGGAAACAAATCCCAGCGTTAAAGTAATGGCCTTGACAATGCTCGACGAAACCCAGCACATCCGGCAGATGCTGCGGGCAGGTGCCACCGGCTATCTTTTGAAAAGTTGCAGCCGCAGCGAGTTGTTGATGGCCATAAGAGCCGTACATGCCGGCGATACTTATTTCAGCCCGGAGGTGACGCAAGCCGTTATGTCGGCCATGACTGGAAATATCAAAGAGAATACTTCCAAATTCAGTCCTGTAATTCTCACCAAAAGGGAAAGAGAAGTGCTCAACTTCATTACCCTTCAACACTCCAACCAGGAAATCGCCAATGAACTGTTCATCAGCGTGCGCACGGTGGAGGCTCACAAGCGCAATCTCATCGAAAAGACGGGTTCAAAAAATGTAGTGGGTCTCGTGCTTTATGCCATAGAAAATGGGTTGCAAAACAAAAAAGAATAGCCCTCCATCAGATAGTAGGTGATTCCCTTATTTCTATTTTTTACAAATAACCCCGATGTGTGGGCATTGTTATTTGTTCAATTTTGTGTTACAGTTTTCATTAACGAAACACAAAAGACGTGCTTTACAAAATTAAACTCAAGAACGCAGAAAAGACGGTGTTGATGGACGAAGAAGTTTACAACTGGTTTTCCTCCGATCCGTACTTCACGAAAGTTAATTTCCTTGACAACCTGAGACTGCATTCCAGCGGTTGTGCTTTTTTTCAAAAAACCTGGAAAAAAGCAACTGGCGATTTCAAGACAGAAACGATCTATCTCCACAAAGCCATCGCTGAAAAATTTCTCTCTCATACCAAAACGGAAGAGAATAATCTCGTGGGTGCCCGTAACGGCAACAAGCTCGATTGCAGATTGGAAAACCTCGTTTATCGCTCACGGGCAGTTGCCAGCCGCAAACGAAAAACGAGCAGCAAAACGGGATTTACCGGGGTGTATCAGGAGAATAACCGCTACCGGGCAGTGATTTCCATTGAGCGGAAATCCGTACATATCGGAATGTATAACACGCCTGAGGAGGCAGCCATTGCTTACAACAAAAAATCCAGGGAAATTTTCGGAGAAAATGGAAAGCTGAACGTGGTGCGGCAGGGATATTTGAATAGCTTTGGAAAAGAGAGGTGAGCCTGGTAATTATCGGAAGTTTTAGTGGCCCTGTATAAACACCATGCCTCAGTTGATGTATGGTGTTATTCTGACAGACGCCAAAGGCAACATCATTCTTGTTGGTAAGACTGCGTTCCAACTCATCTTGTTTTCCATAACAAAATCACCAAAAAAAGGACGGAAGTTCTCAATTCCGCCAAAGTCCTTAAAAATGCAAATGGAATGACCATCGGGATTCTCCTCGAATTCCGGAAAGTGCCGGCTCCGTGCATCGGATAAATTCTTTTATCTGGCAATATTCTCAACTGCGTGACCCATTGCTCCGTTCTGTCATTTCCAGCAACTTCATTTACCGCAAGGGTTGTATTAATTGGTACAATTTGTTGCAATTTCATAATTTCACGTTTTAGTTTTAAACTATATTGTTTCACCAATAACGGAAATTATGAAAGCAGTAAAACTGCTCCTCAAAATATTAGCGGGTATAGTGGCTTTAATACTCGTCGCAGGACTCGTTCAACCCAGGCATTTCGAATCGGAATACAGCACTACCATCGATGTTCCGAAACAAGCAGTTTTTGAAAAAATAAACAACTTGAAATCGTGGGAAGAATGGGGGCCGTGGAAAGCCATAGATTCTACTATGGCCGTCACCTACGGTGAAAAAATGGAAGGCCCTGGCGCCAGCTACTCCTGGGTTGGCGACAAAAAACTGACGGGCAGCGGCAAGCTCACCATTTCCGAAAGCACTCCATTTTCACTAGTGAAAACGACGATGGAATTTGGTGGCAGGGGCAAAGGAGAAGGCTGGTTTCGCCTCGAAGACGGCGACAACAGCACAACTACTGCGTTTTGGGGAATGGCATACGACGTGCCTTATCCATTCAATGCCTTCAGCATTTTCAGGTCGGAGGCAGACCAAAAGAAAATGGACGGCATGTTTAACTCCGGCCTCGCCAACCTGAAAACCCTGTGCGAGAGTGAAGCTAAAACCACCGGGAATTTTGATATTCAAACAGTCGAGTTCCCCGGAAGGGCATTCCTGGTCATCCGCGACAAAGTGAAAATCGGAAATGACGAAATGGCGCAGTTTTTCGCCCGTAATTTTGGGGCCATTGGTGGAATGCTCGGTAACAAAGGCATGGAGATGGCGGGCCACCCCAGCGGTCTTTTTTATACATGGAATGAAGAATCAAACGTGGCAGATATGGCTGCAGGTATGCCCATTTTGAACGGCAAATCGTTGGCGGGAGGAAATATCGAATACGTCGAATTGCCGCCCGGAAAAGCATTGCTCATCGATTATTACGGCCCCTACCAGGGCGTTGGAGATGCTCATGCGGCCATGGAAAACTACCTCAAAGTCCACAATATGACCCCAAAAATTCCATCCCTGGAGGAGTATGTAACCGACCCGGGTACCGAGCCAGATAGCACCAAGTGGCTGACAAAAGTTTATTATTTTTACGAGTAGTAGTCAAAACTTAAAAGTCTTGCCAGGTGAAAAATTTTGAGATTGGGAATGCCCATTTTTCACCTGAATCTTCAAATCCCTGCAAGTGTTTTCGCTTCGGCCCAAAAGTCATGCAGGTTACTATCCGGCTATGTTTTTGTACTGTGGAGAGTTAAAAAAATAACAGACATTCCCAGCTCGTTGCAAAGAATATATTTTCTTCCGTACTTGCGCTGCTCCAGGAAGCGTTCATTCTTTTGAGAATCTTGATTATGAATCGATACCTCGTTTTTCTAAGTCTATTGGCATTGTGCTATTCGTGCAATGAGCGCACCGTTCGCAAAGAAGAGTTCGAGGTGCATGGCATCGACATATCGCATTACCAAAAAAACATAGACTGGGAAGTCGTAGCCCAACAGGGTGTAAATTTTGCATTCGTAAAAGCCTCGGAAGGTGAAAATTTTGGGGATTCATTGTATTGCAAAAATTGGGAAGAAATAAAACGCGTGGGTATAAAAAGAGGGGCTTATCATTTTTTCCGGCCCTCAATTTCTCCGGTTTTGCAGGCCGAAAATTTCATCAGTACCGTAGAATTGACGCGCGGCGACCTCGCTCCCGTCCTCGACGTAGAAGTAACCGAAGGCGTGGGTACTGAGGTCCTTCTTCACGGCATCAAGAGCTGGATCCATGCCATAGAATCCGTTTACGAAATAAAACCCATCATCTATTCCAACCAGAAGTTTTTCAACAAATACCTGAGCAAGGAATTTAAGAATTATCCTATTTGGATTGCCCGATACAGTTACTGGCGAAATCCCCGTCTCGCTTTGGGAAACGACTGGCACTTTTGGCAATATGGTAACACAGGGCGCATAGAAGGAATTGCCGGAAACGTCGATTTCAATGTGTTCAAGGGCAGCCTTTCAGATTTGGAAGCATTCTGCATTGTCGTTCCAGAACCATCACCCGACATAGTTCCAGCAGTGGACAGCCTCGCCGCAAACCCCTAATTTCCGGCCATATCCAGGTTTCAAAACAGCATTGTCCTCCCCGTTTCTTCTTGGTAATTTTGCCAAAACAATACAGCTATGGAAAAAATAGTCCTCTTACTTTTTCTTGCTTCAGCGGTAGCCTGCCAGCCAGGTGGAGCCACCGGCAAAGACACACTCATAAAAGAAATTGCCAGCTTGGAAACCGAATTGCTAAAAACTGGTGACGCCACTAAAAATGCAGATGTGGCATTGCAATTGGTAAAACAAAGCGAGCTCTTTGCAAATAAATTCCCACAAGATTCCCTTACCCCAGTGTTGCTTTATAAAGCTGCTGATGTGTCAAGAGGTCTTGGAAATTTCGGCAAATCTGTAGAATTGTGGGGAAGCGTTTGGCGCAATCATCCATCTTACGAAAAAGCGCCGATGGCACTTTTTCTTCAAGGATTCACTTTTGACAGCGACCTGCGAGATACAGCGATGGCCACTAAATATTACCGCGAATTTCTGCATCAGTTTCCGGATGACGTGCTGGCCGCACAGGTAAAGCAACTGCTTGCCGTTGTGGAAAAAAATCCGGACGATTTGATAAAGGAGTTTAAAGAAAAGAATGAGAAATGACCCCTGGAGGTGTTGAACCAATCTGGTGCGCCACAAAACATTTAAAGGGGTAATGCCTTTTCTTTGGAGCGTGTTTTTCAAAATAATTTACTGACATGAAACTGTTATTTTCCCTATTTCTGGCCTTTTTTACCGTCACTGCTGCCATGACCCAAGGCATCGAATTTTTCCACGGCACCTGGGATGAGGCGCTCGAATTGTCGAAAAGCCAGGGCAAACCTTTGTTTGTGGATGCCTATGCAAAATGGTGTGGCCCCTGCAAAAGAATGGCTGCCACTACTTTCAAAAATGCCGAGGCCGGTGATTATTTCAACAAAAATTTCATCAATGTGAAAATCGATGCAGAAGAAAGCGAGGGGGTAAAATTTCGCCAGAAATATCCCGTATCCGCCTTTCCCACCTTGTATTTTATTGATGAAAATGGAGAAGTTATCCATCGAGCCGTAGGTGCCCAAAATGTAAAAGGGCTTATTGCGCTGGGCGCTAATGCACTTGGGAAAGTGGACTATAGTCGCGAATATGCCGATGAATACGAAAAGGGGAAAAGAGAGCCTGAGTTCATGTTCAATTACGTCAAGGCCCTCAATAAGTCCAACAAATCCAGCCTTCGGATTTCCAATGAATATCTGCGCTCACAAAATGACCTGACGACAGAGTTCAACCTGCGGTTCATCCTTGAAGCTGCCGTGGAAGCCGATTCCCGAATCTTCGGCTTGCTCGTCAAATACCAAAATGAAATCGGAAAAATAGTAGGACTCCAGGTCCTTCGGGACCACATAGAACTGGCCTGCGAAAACACGGTACAGAAAGCCATAGACTTCAAAAGCCCTGACTTGTTGGAAGAAGCGAAAGCAAAAATGAAAAAACATTTACCCGAACAGGCCGAATCCTTTTCCATCAAGTCCAACATGGCCTTTTTCAAAGCGATGAAAGACGCCAAAAACTACGCAAAAGCCTGCAATGATTTTGCAAAAAAAATAGCAAAAGACGACTCCGGGAGTATGTCAAAAGTAGCCGAAGAAATACTCTACAATTTTTCCAGCGACGACAAGTGCATGAAACAGGCTGAGAAATATGCCAAAGAAGCCGCCCGTCAGAGAGGCAGTTTTGACGACTATTACCTCTACGCCAGGGTTTTACTCCAAAATGGGAAAAAGAAGGACGCCCTTGCCGCTGCACAAAAATGCCAGCAACTTTCTAACAAAAGAGACTCAGGAGCAACACATTCCGTCGAAATGCTCATTAAAATGATTGAAGGCTGATATATCTGTACCCTTCAACAAAACCCTCAATTCCTTACATTATGAAAAAAATACTCATTCTCTCCGCATTTGTGTTTCTGATGGGCAGCAACTCCTTTTCCCAGAGTGGCATCGAATTCACCCAGGACTCCTGGAGCGAAATATTGAGCAGAGCCGGAAAAGAAAACAAGCTCATCTTCATGGACGCCTATGCCGTTTGGTGCGGTCCCTGCAAAATGATGACGAGAGATGTGTTTTCACAAAAAGAAGCTGGCGATTTTTTCAACGCCAATTTTATCAATGTAAAAATGGACATGGAAAAAGGCGAGGGCATCGGCTTGCGTGAAAAATACAAGGTCATGGCCTATCCCACGCTATTATTTATAGATAATACCGGAGATGTCGTTCATCAGGCCGTTGGGTATCATTCCACTGATTTGTTTTTAAAACTCGGTGAAACTGCCCTTGACCCCAATGAAAATTTTGGCGGAATAAAGGCCCGCTACAACAAAGGCGACCGCTCGCCGGAGCTTCTTTATAAATACGCCATGGCGAAATTCGAAGCCATGGATGGCAGCTACACGAAATTGGCGGAAGAATACCTCGCCACTCAAAAAAATTGGGCGACGGAGGAAAATATGGATTTTATTTTTCGCTTAACAGAGAACCCGGCATCCAAGATGTTCGAATACTTCTTCGAGAACCGGCCGGCCTTTGAGGAAAAATTCGGGGAGCAGAGCGTCGCCCGGAAAATAGAGCAGGTAGTTCAAGGACAAATAAACGCCGCTTCCACTGAAGAAGACCTCGTGCAAATCGACCAGATCTACAAAAAAGTATATCCAGACCGGGCCCCAGAGATGTCGGCACGACTTCGCATGGGCATCTATGCGCAAAAGGAAGACTGGCAAAGTTTTGCCGGGGCGGCCGCAAATTATTACGAAAAATTCCCCGCACAAAGTTGGGATGAATTTAATGAAGTAGCCTGGC
>CAZPHZ010000002.1:0-26195 GCA_964586035.1 uncultured Saprospiraceae bacterium | reverse complement strand
CCCGCACTTCTTACGCTAGTAAAATAGAGGGCGGAGTTATCGACCACGACGCCCACTTTTACGGTGCCGTTTTCGGCGTACTTTTCACCATTGCGCTGAAGCCGGAAATCTTCAGATTCTTTTTAATACAATTGAAAGAGTTACCTTTTTGAAGTTGAGGAAGTTGAAAACTTGAACTCCTGAACTTTCTCAAACTTCACATCAGCACGCTCTGTATGTTTTTCGTTTTTTCCAAAATACTGTATTTCCTTCTCCAGCCATTGAATTGGGTAGTGGGCTTCCTGCTGTTCGCTCTTTTTACCCGAAAAAAAACGAGGAGGCGAAGGGCTGTATGGGGGGCGTTGATACTTTCACTGTTTTTCAGCAACCACCTTATTTTTAACCAGGTGGCTAAATGTTGGGAGGTGAAAACCATTACCGCAGATGAAATCGAAATACCATTCGATATTGGCATTTTGTTGGGTGGCTACACCAATAATCACATTTTGCCCCGTCACGACCGGCAGAATTTCAGCGGCCGGGCCAACAGATTTGTCAATGCCTACGAATTGTACAAATCGGGAAAAGTGAAGAAGCTGCTACTCACCGGTGGCACGGGAGAATTGATTGGGAATACTCGAAGTGAAGCCGAATCAATGCATGAGTTTTTATTGCGAATTGGCGTTCCGGATGAAGACATCATGGTGGAGGGAAAGTCTCGCAATACGCATGAAAATGCCATTTTTACAAAAAAGATATTGGCGAAATCATACCAGACGCCACCCACGTGCCTTTTGCTCACATCGGCGATTCACATGCGGCGCTCCGCCGCGTGTTTTAAAAAAGAGGGAATCGCCGTCACCCCTTTCAGCGTGGATTTCCTGCGGGAAGACGACCAGTGGAAGCCCAATTTTTTTCTCATCCCCGACGCATCCGTTTTCAAGAATTGGGAGAGCATGCTCAAAGAGTGGGCCGGGTGGATAGCTTACCGGGTTACAGGTTATTTGTAAAACCATTCATACCGATTGACTAAAGAGTGCACCTTCCGGCTGTTTCCGCCAGTACCGGGCGTCGAGCGCCATGCAAATATTCCGAATAAACGGGCGGCCGGCTTCTGTTACTTTAAGGTTGGATGGCCCCGTTTGCAGCAGGCCGTCTTCTTCCAACTCTTTCAGCCTGTCGATGCCCTCGAACAGCGATTCACATTGCTGCTCCGGCTGCTCCCAGTTTGTCTCAAACCGGCACATTACGTTGAGAATGTGTTGCCTTAAAACCTGGTCTTCATTGGTCAGCATATGACCTCTCTGAATGGGGAACCGGCCCTCATTCACTGTTGCCGAATAATCTTCGATAGTCTTTTCATTTTGTACAAAACCATCCCATGTATCGCCGATAGATGATGCGCCGAGTGCCACCGACAGCCGGGTATATTTAGGCGTATATCCCATGAAATTGCGGTGCAAGGTTCCCGCATCCATCGCTTTTGTTAAGCTATCGGTGGGCAGAGCAAAGTGGTCCATTCCTATTTCGCGGTACCCGGTATCTTCGAGGAGGGTGCGCCCCAATTCGTACAATGCTCTTTTTTCGGAACCGAAGGGAAGGTCCGCCTCGGAATATGCCCGCTGGGCCGGCTTTATCCACGGCACATGGGCATAGCTGTAAAAGGCCAGCCGATCCGGTCTCAGTATGCGCAGTTTGTCCATATTGTCGCGAATATTTTCAGGCGTCTGAAGGGGCAGACCAAAAATAAGGTCGTAGTTCAAACTGTCGTACCCGAATTCCCGGGACTGCAACGTCACACGTTCCACGTCGTCGTAGGTTTGTTGCCGGTTGATGATGCGCAGAATTTCATTATCGAAATCCTGGACACCAATACTCAACCGCCGGAACCCCTTTTTGCGCAGCACCTCCAAATGTTCTTTTGTAGTGCTATTAGGGTGGGCCTCAAAGCCGTATTCCGGATCGTCGGGTACGATGGAACCGTCGAAGAGTCCGTCCATCAATTCAGCAAGATTTTCAGGTGCGAAGAAGGTGGGTGTACCTCCTCCGAGGTGTATTTCCTGCAAAACGGGTTTGCCGGGAAGCAAAGCCTGGTACATCCTCCACTCCTTGAGCACCGTCTGAATGTATGGTTCTTCAACCTTGTGGTTTTTAGTGATGCGCTTGTTGCATCCGCAATAGGTGCAAAGTTTCTCGCAATAAGGCAGATGGATATACAGACTCACCTTCGGCGTTTTGGCAAATGCTGCAACTACTTTTTTCATCCATTCCTCAACTCCTGGTTTCTCCTCCTGCCAGTATGGCACCGTTGGGTAGCTGGTGTACCTTGGTGCCGGGACGTCGTATTTTTTAAGCATTTGAGTCGTCATATCTTCTTTTTTCAAAAATCTTTAGATAAAGGAAAGTCGCCATTTTGCGGGCCTGACTTTTAGCCGTTGAAGCGGTTTCGCCCTCAAAATATTCATCGATATTGGCTACCCAGATATTCATCCAGCGGCCAAAATGTTCCATTTCAATAGTTCCATTCATGGCCTTATCCACTCGTTCATGCGCCTCCTGGGGGTTGCCGGTATATTTTGTTTTTACAAATGTGAAAAGGTTGCCTTCCCAAAAATCGGTCAATTTTTCCTTATGGGCATCCCAATCTTTAATGATGCCGTTGAAAATGGGTCCGAGATGCTCGTCTTTTCTGATTTTGGTGTAAAATGTTTCGACGAGGAAAGCCACATCCTCCCTGTTGGTAATTTGTCTTTTCATCTTTCTGAAAATTCAGGTTGCAAGGTAGATTCACATGTTCTGGATACAGTCATCGACCTGTCAATTTTTGTTGGTAGTGTGGTGATATATAGCATTGCAGCGGCCCCACAAAACAACAAACCGGAGAAAACCAGTAACAGCAGTGTGGATGGTGACACGGGCAGGTGCAGACCGAACATAATGATTATAAATTCGCTCCCTGCGAATCCTGGAATATAAAGGGCGGCCGCTGCCCAAGCCAATTTTATTTTAATAGGATTAACTGTCTTTTTTGTAAGAATCCACCATAAAAACGGTGTTACAGCTCCGAGGAAAACAAGGTGCAGGTATCCTATTATTAAGTATTGTGAAAAAGGAGCTAAGAAGCTCGAAAATGGCGGGGTGGCGCCGATAATTTCGAAGTTGAATTTTATAAAAAGCATGCACAATGCAAATCCCAAAACCAAATTCCCCCATTTCCCTCCGTCGGTCTGCGCCAGCATTTTTTTGGATAAAAACAGGTAGAAGAAAAGGGTATATCCCACCCATTGCAGCCAAACCCCAGCGGTAGCTAAATTGGCGGTCCAGCCGGGCAGGCCGCTCGAAGCCAGGGTGACAAAGTAAGCCGGGAACACTGCCACCGACATGAGTCCAAATTGCCATCGGGTCCAGTGTTGAGACCAGATTATGTTCCTGTTTTCCATTGTTTTCAACAACAAGCCGAGCATTCCGAAAATGAACCATCCATTGTATTGAAAATGCAAATAATAATGAACGGCCATTTTCATCCAAAGAGGGTTGCCGCCACCTAAAATTTGAATGGGTGCGATGGCAAACGGCCCCAACGTCGATAACGCAAAAAGTACGAGAGCTGAGCCGCTGAACCATGAAGAAGTCATTTTCCAGTCGGGTTGCCATCTCATCCAGAATTTCCAGATAAAGCGGTAAGCCAGCAATGTGTGGAGTGTCAGAAAACCGATGGAGACCGCTCCATAGCCTTGCCACAGAAAAGAAACCGACATGCCAACAATGCTCAATTGCGTGAGCCAAAACAGTTTACGAAAATGGATGGAAAACGACTCCGGCCGAAGGTGAAGTTGCACAAAGGCCAGATAAAACGCAGAATAAACCCAACCCAGAAAGGCGAGATGCGAATGAGCGTGCCGCAAATTTGCATAGTCCGGATGAACCGGCAGGAAGGGCATTGCCCGCATGAAAAGGCCAGCTCCCGCTACTAAAAACAATAAAAAGAAGGTGTACCGTGTGGCAATCTTCATGAACGCATTCTGTGAAAGGTGATAAAAACTTTCTTAACAGATGCGAAGAAAGTATCATCCTGATAAGCGGCGGGTGATGATTGTCAGAAAACGAGGGTGATAAAAATCAGCAAAATTTACCGGCATTACTTTTAACCTTGCACTGTTGAAATTCATGATTTAAAGGTTTTAATTGAAAGAGCCATGCGGCCACGGTCGCTGGCTTTTTTTTTGCGGCATCACCAATGCGGGATTGAAAAGGGGAGGGGGAGAAATGGGTTCAGAATTGTTGCAGTTCCCGGTAAACTGACTCCATGGGCAGGCCCATAATGTTGGAGTAGGTTCCTTCGATTGAGGTGATTTTGCACAATCCTATCCATTCCTGAATGGCGTATGCTCCGGCTTTGTCAAAAGGAGCAAAATGGTCGATGTAGTACTTTATTTCCTCGTCCGATAACGATGCGAAATGGACATGGGATATAGCGCTGAAAACCCTTTTTTTCTGCAAAGAAATCAGGCAAACTCCAGTGATTACCTGGTGTACATTTCCCGAAAGATGGCGAAGTATGCGAGCAGCCTCCTCCGCGTTTTCCGGCTTCCCATATAGCACATTATCCAAAACGACAACGCTGTCCGCCGTGAGCAAAATCTCATCCTCCGATTCCAGAAAATCCTTGCATGCATCTGCTTTTTTCTCCGCGAGATATCCGGCTATTTCCGTTACCGGCAAACTTGCCGGGTAGGATTCGTCCACTTCCAGCGTCCTGATTTCAAAATCAAAACCGGCCTCTCTCAGCAAATGGCTTCGGCGAGGTGATTTGGAAGCGAGAATTATCTTTTTGTTTAAAATATCCATATCAGCAAGAGTAAAAAAAGCCCGGCTGCCATCACCACTTTTGCGATGCTGCTCAGGCGGGAGTAGTTTGCTTTTGTCTTTGCCCGTGTGACCAAGAATAATAAATAAAGAGAGGGTAATGCAATGCCGAAGCAGGCGGCAAGGCCCGCCGCATGCTCGTTGTTTTCAAATAGCCAAACTGAAAAAACAAGAAGCGATATGATGAGCAATATCGTGTAAATACCTACGATTATCCGGGCAGTTCCCTCCCCCCAGGCGATGGGGATAGTCCGGCAATGCGTGGCGGTGTCGCCAACCAGGTCTTCTAAGTCTTTGATGACCTCCCTTATGAAATTAGTGCTAAAAGCAAACCAGATATATCCGCCTGAAATTAAAGCCAGATTTTTACCTGAGGAAGGACTTGTGTCCCACAAAATGGCAATCCCTTTTCGCTCTGCGAAAAGCACGATGCCAGCCACAACGGCGCAGAACAGTGCCACGGTAAAATTTCCAATGAACGGCAGTTTTTTCAACTTCTTTGAATAGAGCCAAAGCAGCCCCCAGGCCATCGGGAAAATAAGGACCAACCCGGGATTCCTCACGAAAATGGCCAGGTATAATGCGATGGCAAATCCAATAAATAAAAGGGAAATGTAAAACCGCCAAGCAGCAGAAAGACTCATCTTTTTATTGACGATGACCTTGTGCGGTTTGTTCACCATGTCGGAGGGAAAGTCGGTGATGTCGTTAATGATATAGCCACCTGCGGCAATGAGCATGGTGGTGAAAACAAAAAAGGCAAATTGCCATGAAGGAAGAGAAGGGACAAGACCAGCTTTCTTAAAAGAGGGTATCACGATGGAATATTGCAGCAAATACTGAGTGACAGCTACAATTACTAGATTTGGAAACCGGACGAGGCGGAAATATTTAAACATTGTCAGTGCCAGTGGTGTTGGAGTCTCAATACTTTTTCAATCACATCTCTGGCACAGCCATTCCCTCCTTTTACCGGCGAGACATACTGAGCCAATTCGAGAATTTCAGGCACTGCATCTTGCGGACAACACGGAAGACCTACTCTCCTCAGAACTTCGAAATCCGGCAAATCGTCGCCCATGAAAATGATGCCCTCCTCGTCCAGGTCATAGGCGTCGAGGTACTCTTCGTAGGCTCCGAGTTTATTTTCCACACCCCATATTACATCCCGGATTCCAAGGTCTTTGAGGCGGCTAATCACGCCCTGCGAGTTCCCGCCCGTGAGTATCATCACGTTGTAGCCATGCTGCACAGCCCTCTTGAGAGCAAAGCCATCGCGGGCATTCATGCGCCGCAAGAGCTCGCCTTTTTCTGTAACGAGCAGATCGTTATTGGTCAACACCCCGTCAACGTCGAAAATGAAAGTGTGGATATCCTTGAAGCGCGACAAGATGTTGGCTGCATTCTGAAATTGTCCGGGGCTGTCAGGAGAATTGAGTGGCTCCATACTTGATAATTATTGATTATCGCGCCATTCATAGACCCATTTGGCCTGAATTTGTTCCAAATGGCCTTCAGCACTGTCCTCCCGTTTGCCGTTGAAGTTCGGGATTTCCATAATCCACTCCAGTAAATCTGTAAAGCGGACCCTGTAAATTTTCCCTTCAGTGAATTCATCCCCGAAGCGCTCGTAGAGCTTCATGGCGATGTCCTCATGGTCGGGCCAGGAAATCGGGTGATCTTCAAAATCTTCAAATGCCATTTTATGCGAATTGAATTAGTGGATTAATGTTCGTGCCCGATGATGCGCTTTTGGTCGGGAATCTTTACCTCAATTTCTGCGTTCTCCTCCAAAATGATGCACTGGCAGCCCAGGCGGCTTTCCAATCGCGGGTTGATGGCCCTGTCAACAAAATCCATTTCCTTATCGGAGATTTCTTCCACAAATTCGTCCCCTTTTTCCAGGTAAATATGGCATGTGCTGCAGGCGCATACCCCTCCGCAATTGTGATTTAAGTTCACGCCATTCTCCTCCGCAACCTCGAGAATCGATAGGTCGGATTTTACATCCTTCACGGTTACTGCCTCGATTTTTTTGTCCTCAAATGTAAATTTAACTGTTGCCATAATATTTTAGACATTAGACGTTAGACAATGGACACTTATCATTTAGTGCGCAAATGTGAATATAATTAGCATTGATAATTAACGTTTTATGAATCTAACATTCTTAAGTCTGAAGTCTTTTGTCTAATGTCAAAAGTCCAGCGATATTATCAGACCGCAAATGTAGATTTTGTCTAAACACTTACGCACGTTTTAGTATAAAAAGTAGATAGGGCTGGTTATATATGCATGAGTCAGATATTGCTCAACTTGGATTCTTGTGAGGATTGCAACCCAGAGAATCCGTTCTTCCAGCGCGCTCGGAATGCGTTTCGATGGGCTTACTTTCATCCGGGATTTTGCGCTATATTTGCCGCCATGACTGAAAAAATTCTCATCCTCGATTTTGGCTCGCAATACACTCAACTCATTGCCCGCCGTGTTAGGGAGTTAAAGACATTTTGTGAAATAGTACCATTCAATAAAGTTCCCGTATTGGATGACTCTGTCAAAGCCGTAATATTATCGGGAAGCCCATTTTCCGTACGGGATGAGAATGCCTTGAAACCGGATTTGAATAAAATCATCGGCAAGCGGCCCGTACTGGGTATCTGCTATGGAGCACAATTGATAGCCAGCCAATATGGGGGACATGTGCAACGCAGCGACAATAGAGAATATGGTAAGGCAAAATTGAGTAAATATCACCTCGCCTGCCCTTTGTTGCACGGCGTTCCGTTGGGGTCGCAGGTTTGGATGTCTCATGGCGACACCATTATGGAATTGCCTCCCGGCTTTACATTGACAGCGAGTACCGAAAGCGTGGAGGTCGCCGCTTTTTGCTCAAAAGAGGGCGCTTTCGAAGCTCCCATATACTGCATCCAATTTCATCCGGAAGTTTATCACACCCTCGATGGTCTCAACATTCTCCGAAATTTCGTTAACGATATTGCTGGTTGTAGTGGTAATTGGACACCCGCCCATTTTGTGGAAGAAGCAGTTGAAAAATTAAGGACCCAGGTTGGGCAGGAAAAGGTGCTAATGGGATTATCAGGAGGAGTGGATTCGACGGTGGCTGCGGAATTGCTTCACCGGGCCGTTGGCGACAGGCTTCTCTGCTTTTTTGTCGACAATGGTTTGTTGCGGAAGGATGAATTCGACGAAGTACTATTGTCTTATAAAAGCCTGGGACTCAACGTCGTGGGAATTGATGCTAAAGAGAGATTTTACAGGGACTTGGAAAGCATCAGTGAGCCGGAGCATAAAAGAAAAGTCATTGGCAAAGCGTTCATCGAAGTGTTTGAAGAAGAAGCCCGGAAAATAGAAGGCATCACCTGGTTGGGGCAGGGGACGATTTATCCCGATGTCATCGAATCTGTCTCCGTCCACGGGCCTTCGGTGACCATAAAGTCGCACCACAACGTTGGTGGATTGCCCGATGTGCTCAAGCTGAAAATCATAGAACCATTGCGCAGTTTATTCAAAGATGAAGTGCGGAAGGTCGGGGCCGAGTTGGGCCTTCCTGCGGAAATATTGAAACGCCACCCCTTCCCCGGACCAGGTTTAGGGGTCAGGATTTTAGGGGATATAACCCCTGAAAAAGTGCAACTTTTGCAAGAAGCCGACGCCATCTATATCAGCAACATGAAAAAATTTGGCCTCTATGACGAAGTGTGGCAGGCAGGCGCTATCTTGTTACCTATTCAATCTGTTGGGGTGATGGGAGATGAGCGCACCTATGAACGCACCGTGGTGCTGAGGGCTGTTAATTCTACCGATGGAATGACAGCCGAATGGAGCCGGTTGCCGCATGATTTTTTGGCAACGGTATCTAACCAGATTGTAAACAATGTGCGAGGTATTAACAGGGTGGTTTACGACATTAGCACAAAACCACCATCGACAATAGAGTGGGAGTGAGTCCTAAAAAAAATTCATTAGTTTTCAATAACTTACCCATCCGTCATGAAACATAAACTAACAACCGGGTTCTACGCTACACCTTTGTTATTGCTGGCAATGTTTTTTGTTCTCAGCTTGTCCTCCTGCGAATGGTTTAAGCCTGCACGTGCCACCAAAGGCGACAAGGTGTATAAGCCCGATGATATTGGCGAAATTCAGGGTGAAAAAGTCTTCGACCCCGTCAGCGGAACCTGGCGAATAGTTCGGGAGGTGAATGGAAAAGTAGATACGATTAATTGGCGGGAGCTGCCGGAGGAATCCTACCCCCCAATTACCACCGATGGCTCGTGGGCAGAAGTAAACGGCAACGAAAACGGCGGTCTCCCTGATGCAGGGGGTGATGCGCATAACATCGCTATTGTGTTGCCGTTCTTGGCACAGGGCCGGCAGCAGGCCGTGGTTGACGAAAATTCACTTTGGGCAGTTAACTTTTACAGCGGCGCAAAGCTTGCCTATCGGGATTTGGAGGAAGATGGCGTTCGTTTGAACGTCTCTATTTTAGATTCGGACGGTTCCGGCACCAGGATTAATAATCTCATGAATGGAACTGAACTTCAAAAAGCCGATCTCATCATTGGCCCCTATAAGCGGAATAATGTTACTTTGGTAGAGTCCTTTTCCAAAAAAAGGAATAAAGCCCTCGTGGTACCATACTCCGCTTCAATGGGGCTCGCCATTGCGAATCCTGGTTACATACAGGTAAATCCATCATTGAAAAGTCATTGCGAAGCCATTGTCAAGCACGCCCGTACTCACTTCAAAACGGAAGATATAGTGCTTGTAGCGAGGAGAAAACAATCAGAACGCAGCCGCTTCTCCTATTTTCAAGACGCCAACGCCGCCATTGAAGGAACTCGGGAAAATGCCCGTTTTAGAGAATTTGTCATCAGTGATCCATCGGGAGAGATTGGCGAAACTGAACTCGACTCCTTCATCAGACCCGGTGAGCAAAATGTGTTCATTGTGCCGTCCTGGTCCAATGAGGGGTTTGTATACTCGCTTCTCCGCCACCTCATGGTCAAGCAATCCGAGGGCGAAGAAATCACCGTGTACGGAATGCCTCAATGGATGAGCTTTGAACAAATAGATTACGATTTTTATGAAAAACTCCACGTTCACGTGAGTAGTTCAACCTACCTTGACCCTGATGACGAGCGCGCCCGTCAATTCAAACAAAAATTCTTCGACAACTACGGTAATATCCCACAAGAGGAGGCCTTTCTCGGTTATGACATCATGCTTTATTTTGGGAAAATGTTAGACAAATGGGGCGCCGGGTTCCCGGCTAAAATTGACCATGAGCCGTTCGATGTTTTGCATGGCCGTTTCGATTTTCAAAGGGTAGTCCTCGAACCTGAAAAGCACAGGGAGGACCTTAATTATTATGACCAGTTGGAGAACAAATTTGTACATATCCTCGCTTTCAGAGACTACCATTTTCAGCCTGCAGATTGACTAGACAACCCGTTCTTTCAAACTATATCTAACCTTATGACCCCGGAGCGGAAAAAGAAATTTGAAGACGTAGCTGCCCGGCGGCAACCCGGTCTGACCGTCATTCTCGAAAATGTGACGGATCAGCACAACATAGGCGCCGTTATGCGATCTTGCGACTCCGTGGGCATCAGCCAGATTTACATCCTCAACACCGAACCACATCTCGCAACCGATACCATTATAATTGGGAAAAAAACTTCATCTGGCGCCCGTAAATGGGTAGACGTGCGCTATTTCACTGACGCCGGCCGCTGTTTTGAGCATGTGCGGCGACATTGCCGGTTCGTATATTCCACCAAACTCGGGCAGAACTCCACTGACCTATACGACCTCGACCTGACCCAGCCTGTTGCACTCCTTTTTGGGAATGAGCATAGTGGTTTGTCAAAAGAAACCCTCGCTCATTCTGATGGCAATTTCGTTATTCCCCAGGTGGGCATGGTGGAGAGTCTGAATATTTCCGTCGCATGTGCCGTCAGCCTTTACGAGGCATTCCGGCAGAGACGGTTGAAAGGGTTATATGACCAAAAAACAATGACCGAAGATGGGCAATCTGCCCTGCTGGAGGAGTATTTAGCGCGGCACAATACAAAAGGCAGATGCCGCAAGGTCATCAAAAAACAACCGTAATTTTATCCACATTATTCCGTATTGGCAGTCTTTTGAATGGCTTGCATTTCGAATATGACACAAATTAGCCGGCCATATTTTCGAAGACAACATCGTGCTGGAGGTCCCTGAAATCAACCTGCGCAAGGGCAGAAACGCCCTGCTCAAACATGTACACACCATAGATGGTATCCACGGTGGCCATGGTCTGTTTGTTGTGGGTAACGATTAGAAATTGACTGTCTTTCGAAAAATCCTTAATGATGCGGTTGAATTTCACGATGTTGGCGTCATCGAGGGGGGCATCCACTTCATCGAAAATGCAGAAAGGGGCGGGCTTGAGCAGGTAGAGTGCAAAAAGCAGGGCGGTGGCGGTCAGCGTTTTTTCCCCGCCAGACAATTGACTGATTGTAAGAGGGCGTTTGCCCTTTGGCTTGGCAACGATTTCAATGCTGCTTTCCAAAGGATTTTCAGCATCCAACAAAATCAAATCAGCCGCATCATCTTCGGTAAATAAGCTGCGGAAAACGTCAATAAAATACAGCCGCACTTTTCCGAAGGAATCCAAAAACTGCGTTGTCGCTGTTTCCTCAATTTCCCGAATAGTCTCCATCAGGTCGTCTTTTGCTTTCAGAATATCCTCCCGCTGACTTGAGATGGTGTCAAAACGCCCCTTCATTTCGTCGTAAGCTTCCACTGCGAGGGGATTTATTTCTCCATAATTATCCAACCGGCCCCTCATGCGTTCAACTTTTATCTGCAGCTCCGTTTCATCAGTTTGCTCTCTTTCTTCTGGAGAAATGGCAAGGCTTTCGGTATCATTGATGGACAAATTGAATTCGATTCTGATGCGCTCCGCCACGGATGAAAGCTGGAACTTAATATCGTTGAATTTTTCCTTTAAATTGTTGATTAACAACTGAGCTTCGTGCGATTTCTTGCTCAACTGACGAAGGCTATCTTCGATTTCATTGATGCCGCCTCGTGCCTGGAAAAATGCTTTTTCCACATTGCTAAGCGCTCCTTCGGTCTCTTTCCGCAATTGATAAGCGGCGACTAATTCCCCTTCCAACTTTTCTCGATCCAGATTTATCTGAGCCACCTCGGCGTAAGACTGAGCGAGTAGTTTTTCACTGGCAGCGAGCGCTTCTTTGGTTTCCTCTAACTGATTTTCCCGGAAACTCAATTCCCTTTGGAGAGCACCAGCCTTGTTTTGCTGCCTTATAAACTCGATATTCTGGTTGTTGTAATCCGTGCTGGCCTGGCTCAATTGCTCCGCGACCTGGCGAAATGAAACATCGGTGTTGGCAATGGTTTGACGTGCTCTTTCCGCCATTTTACTCGAATCCTCCAACTGCTTTTCAATGGATTCATTTTGTGAGGAAAGCTCATGAATCCGTTCTTTGGTGCGTTCCTTTTTCGAGCTTGTTTCTTTAATAAAATTTTCAAAACTTTCTAGCCGTGCACTCAACGATACCCGCTCCTGCACCACTTTGTTGAGTTCGTTTTGCGTACGGTGGATTTCATTGCGCGTAAGACGAGATTTTAAATCATCGAGGCTGGCTTTCATATCGTACATCCGCGTTGAAAGCTTGTTCTCTTGCTGCTCTGATTTTGCGATAGCCTTTTCGAGAATTTCGAGATTTTTCTTCCTTCCGATTTTTTTGCCCTCGAACAACCCGATGCTGCCACCGCTCAAGCTATTCCTCCGTTGAATAAATCGTCCGCTTTTTGCTAACAGGGTCAGGTTGTCGCCGGGAAGCTGTTTCGCCACTTCCTCGCTGCCGGTGACGATGACATTTTCCAAGAGGTAGTTGATAAGATTGCGGTACTCGGGTTCGCATTTAATCAGGTCGAAAGCATTCTGAGAAGCGGGCGGCAGCATGGCAATAGGTGGGGTATAATTCGCAAAGCTGTCGAGCAGAAAAAAATTAGCCTTCCCTTTTTGTGCAGAATGCAATAATTGAACGGCCGCAGCTGCCTCTTCCAGATTCTGAACAACGTAATAATTTAGGTAGGGTTCCAGATAATTTTCGATGGCCACGCGGTAATCTTTTTCCACATAGATCAAATCAGAGAGGAGCGTCGCGTTTTTAGTCCAGTTTTTTGCGTTGCTCAAAAAACGGATGCTCTCGGGAAATCCTTCCAGATTTTCCACCATGCTCTTGGTGAGCTTGTATTCGTTTCTTTTGGCGTCGAGTTCCCGTCGAATTTTAAGCACATCATTATTCAGCACATCCAATTCTTCTTCCGTTTTTTCAATTCTTTCAAGCCTTTGTTCTTCAGCTAACTCCAATTTAGCGAGCTGTTCCTGCCGGGCCTTTTCCTCTTTTTCCAGACCTGCGATATTCGACTTTAGCAATCCTGCCTCGGCTTCTTTTGATTGCACATCGGCAGCGCCCCTTTCCATATCCTGGCGAAGCGTGTCTACCTCATTTTTATTGACGGCTTTTTGTTTTTCCAATTCAAAAAGGGCACGCTCCACCTGTTGTTGGTTTTGCATGATGGCGTCAAGGTCCGTTTTGAGAGTGCCGTGATTTTGACGGATGGCATTCAATTTTCCCTCAGCCTCGGTGAGGCGTGCTTCCAGTTCAGCTTCGAGCTTTTTCTCTCCGGCGAGCCTGGAAGCAAAATCACCTATTTCCGTCTCCAAGGTGCTCATCCGCGCTTTTGAAATGCTGATTTGCTCATTGGATTTCACTTTATTTTGCTCCGCAAAATTGACCCGGTGCTCCAGCATCTTGCGCTCATTTTCCTTATCTCTGATGGCTCCTGAGAGATTGTTGACTTCCCGCTGTTGTGCAGATAAAGCTTGTTCCTGGTCGAGATTGGCCTTTCGTTGAGCCTCGAGCTGCGCCTCTAATTTGTTCTGTTCCACCTCGAACTGCCTGTATGCGTCCTCTTCTTTTTGAAGTTGTGATTTAATTTCTTTGTAACGCTCTTTGAGAATAGCTGTCTTAATAGCCGCCAATTTTATACTCAGCTGTTTGTAATTTTCTTTCAACGCAAAGTAGCGTTTCGTGCGGCGGGCCTGTTGTTCCAGTGCCTTAAGATTACTATTGATTTCAAAGAGAAGGTCGTCCACTCTTTCGAGGTCGGCGGAAGTACTCTTGAGTTTTGATATGGTCTCCTTTTTCCGAACCTTGTATTTTGAAATCCCAGCCGCCTGTTCGAACATCTTGCGGCGGGCATTGTCCTTATCGGCAAGAATTTCATCTACCATGCCGAGGGCGATGATGGCGTAAGAATTGGATCCGATTCCGGTATCCATCAACAGGTTGGTAATGTCTTTCAACCTGCAGGTTACACCATTGAGGCGATATTCGCTTTCACCGCTTCGATAGAGCATTCTGCTGATGGCGACCGTTTGGTATTCGGTAGGAAGCAGATTCTTGGTGTTCTCAAAAGTCAGCGTTACCCGCGCCATTCCACCGGGTTTGCGTTTTTTTGTGCCGTTGAAAATGACACTAGACATTTGGTCAAGCCTCAATTCCTTGCTGCTTTGCTCCCCCAAAACCCACCGAATGGCATCTACGATATTGCTTTTGCCAGAGCCATTGGGCCCGACAACACCGATGACATCTTCGGCAAAATTCATCACCGTATCGTCGGCAAAGGACTTGAATCCTTTAATTTCGAGGGTTTGTAATCGCATAAGGGTCGCAAAGATAAGTAATGGAGCCTTTATTGGATTTGGAACTTTTCAACATCGCAGTGGCAAGTAATAAAACAATCTCTGGCAAATTGTATCGCAAGATTATTCACATAGATATGGACGCTTTTTTCGCCTCCATCGAGCAGCGGGACAACCCGGCACTGCGCGGAAAGCCCGTAGCCGTCGGCGGTGGTGATGTTCGCGGCGTGGTAGCTGCCGCAAGCTATGAAGCCCGAAGATTTGGCGTCAGGTCGGCGATGCCGGGAATAACCGCCCGCAAAATGTGCCCGCATCTAATTTTTGTAAAACCTGATTTTCAAAAATACGTGGAAGTATCTCGGCAAATACGCGTCATATTTCGTGAATATACCGATTTGGTGGAGCCGCTTTCTCTCGACGAGGCTTACCTCGATGTGACAGATGCGAAAAAAGGCCCGCCGTCGGCCACAATGCTCGCCGCAGCGATCCGGAAGGAGATTTTCGAAAAAACAAACCTCACCGCTTCGGCGGGGGTGTCGTTCAACAAGTTCATCGCAAAAGTGGCCTCGGACATTAATAAACCCAACGGCCAAAAAGTGATAACTCCGGACGAAGCCATTCCGTTTTTGGAGGCCCTGGCTGTGGAGAAATTTCACGGTATCGGAAAGGTGACGGCCCGGCGGATGCACCGGTTAGGAGTCAAAACTGGTGCTGATTTGAAGAAACTTTCCGAAATTGAAATGGTGCAGCGCTTTGGCAAAGCCGGGCGCCATTATTATAAAATAGTGCGGGCCATGGACGATAGGCCCGTGAATCCCAACCGCATTCGCAAATCCATCGGGGCTGAAAGGACCTATTCAGAGGATGTCACATTGCTTTCAGAGATGAAAGAAAAGCTATCTGAGATGGTGCGTAAAGTCTTTGGTTATTTGGTGGAGCACAACAACTTTGGGCGAACAATTACTTTAAAATTAAAAACCCCGCATTTTCAAATCATCACCCGGAGCAAGACTTTTGCGGGGGAGGTGCGCAATCTCAACAAAATGGAGGAAGTAGTCTTTCAGCTTTTGGAAGATGAGCCCGGGCCTGTTCCGGCGGTCCGGCTTTTAGGTATTACCGTTTCCAACTTGGAAAAGGAACACATCGGCGAGGGAGTGCAATTGGAGTTCGATTTTAAAGAATAGCTTCTATTCCAAAAAGCGGCCGTGGTTCATTATCATCCAGTTCATCTCCATTTTAACATAAAGGGCTTCAGGGAAAACTTGTTTGAAAATATCGTCAAAATAAGTTTTCGTACGTTGTTTGAAATTCGGTTTATCTGCCAGCCGGTTCCAAATGACGAGGCCATCTTCGCGCAGTAGTTCTTTCAGCCTTCCGGCAAAATCAGCATCATCGAATATTTCGGGTACCTCTTCATCCAAAAACACGTCCACTGCGATGAGGTCGAACTTTTGAGTGGTGCTCATCACAAATTGATGGGCATCGGCCGTGTAAATTGTAACGGGAGAAGACAATCTGGGGAGGGCGTATTGCATGGCCCATCCGGCAATAACTTCGTCGAGTTCCACGGCGGTGTACCTGTATTTTCTGCCAAAGTTTTTTTCGAGCATAAATGGGATGCTCCCCATGCCGAGGCCCAAAAGCAGTACCTCCTGCACGGGCATTTTGTCCAGCATTAACCGCTTGAAAGTGTTGAAATAATTTCGGTAGAGGTCGCCATAGGAGTACACAGCATTGGGAGTGGAGAGGCAAAGACGTCCTTTGCTGACGCTCAATTTCAACCCGGAATTATGAGGGGTATTCCCTCCGTCTACCGGCACATCGAAAAAGTGGCTGAGTAGGTATTTCCATTGGGGAATTTTTGATGATGCTGACATGGTGGGCTTTTGTTAGGAAGCATCGCCAGCCTCTTCGGCCAGCCGTTTGAGCTCATTCAACCGAATCAGGCATTCGACCGGAGTCATGGCATTCACATCCATATCGACGAGAATTTCCTTGATGCGACCGACATTCGGGTCGTATGTTTCGAAGATGCTCATTTGATAGGGTGGGGGTTCGATTTCAGATGTTTCAGGTTTTGACACATTAGGCCCTTCCTCGCTGCCGCCTGAGATATGTTTAGCTTCGAGTTGTGACAATATTTCGTTGGCACGTGCAACGATGGATTTGGGCATGCCGGCCATTTTGGCCACGTGAATTCCAAAACTATGTTCGCTGCCACCGGGAACCAATTTACGCATGAAAATAACTTTTTGCCCAACTTCCCGAATGGCGACATTGTAGTTTTTTATCCGCTCGTATTTATTCGCCAATTCGTTCAGCTCGTGGTAGTGTGTGGCGAATAACGTCTTTGGACGAAAGGCAGATCCGTTGTGCAGGAATTCCGCGATAGACCATGCGATGGAGATGCCGTCATAAGTACTGGTTCCACGGCCTATTTCGTCGAGCAGGATGAGGCTGCGCTCCGACAGATTATTCATGATGCTGGCCGTTTCGTTCATTTCCACCATGAAGGTGCTTTCGCCTCCGGCGATGTTATCCGAGGCTCCCACGCGGGTGAATACTTTGTCAATGAGACCGAGCCGGGCAGCCTGAGCAGGAACGAAACTGCCCATTTGAGCGATGAGGCAAATGAGCGCCGTCTGGCGCAAAAGGGCTGATTTTCCTGACATATTTGGCCCGGTGATAACCAACAACTGTTGTTCTCCGCTGTCCAAATAAACGTCGTTTGGCACGTAGCTTTCCCCAATGGGCATCTGCTGTTCAATGACGGGGTGCCGCCCGTTTTTTATGTCGATGACGAGACTATTGTCCAACTCCGGCCGGTGGTAATTGTTTTTCTGCGCCACTTTCGCAAAAGACAAAAGGCAGTCGAGCCGTGCGACAATCGCAGAATTATGCTGCACGGGTTGCACGTAATCCATCAGCGATAACACGAGTTCCTGAAAAAGCCGCTCCTCCAATTCCTGAATTTTCTCTCCGGCACCCAGAATTTTGGTCTCGAGCTTTTTCAACTCATCGGTAATGTAGCGCTCGCTTCCGGTGAGGGTCTGTTTGCGCACCCATTCTTCGGGCACCAACCCTTTGTTTTTGTACTTATTGGTGACTTCCAGATAATAACCGAAGACATTGTTGAACCCAATTTTAAGGTTGTCGATGCCTGTGCGGGCAGCCTCCTCTTTTTGTATGTCCACAAGGAGTTCATGACTATTCCTGACCACATTTCTCAAATCGTCTAATTCGGTATGGTAGCCGCTGGCGATGACATTTCCTTTCGAGACCAATGCTGGTGGATTTTCCACCAATTGTTTTTTTATCTCTAGTTGAAGTGTATTGCACGGGTTCAGACCGTCGGCCATTTTTGCCAATGTGGCGTTTCCTGAAGAATTCAACAAAACCTTGAGCGGGCTGGTGGCTTCCAGAGATTTTCGCAGTTGAACGACTTCCCGGGGGCTGATTTTGCCCAATGGGACACGGGCTATGAGCCTTTGAATATCGCCCATCTGGCGGATATAACTTTCAGCTTCATCTGCAAGCGCGGGACTTTCGAGCAGGAATTCCACCACGTCATGGCGGCTCTGTATTTCGGGCAAAGAGGTGAGAGGCAAAACCACCCACTTCTTCATTAACCTCGCACCCATCGGCGACACGGTTTTGTCCAAAACGTCGACGAGTGGGGTGCCGGAATCGTATTGACTGTGCAACAATTCGAGATTTCGAATGGTGAACTTGTCGAGCCAGACGTACCGCTCTTGCTGTATCCGGCTGATGGACGACACGTGCTGAAGATTTTTGTTTTCGGTGGTGGCGAGGTAGTGCAGCACCGCACCAGCGGCGATTTGTGCCAATGACAGGTCTTCAATTCCAAAGCCTTTGAGGGAGCTTACTTCAAAATATTCGAGTAATTTTTCCCTGGCATAATCGATGCTAAAAATCCAGTCGTCGAGCGTATTTGTGTAAAATTTATCGCCAAAAATTTTCTCAAAATCTCCCGATTTGGCCTTTGAAAATATGACCTCGGTTGGGTCGAGACTTTGGAGCAATTTGTCCGCATAAGACAAGTCGCCTTCCGAAACGAGAAAGTCGCCAGTGGATATATCGAGAAATGCAACGCCCGCCTTTTCTTTTTTTCCTAAAAAAACTGAGGCTAAAAAATTATTAGACCTATAATCCAATAATTTTTCATCCACTGCCACGCCTGGTGTCACCACCTCGGTCACCCCCCGTTCCACAATCTTTTTTTGTGGAGAAGGTTTTTCCAATTGCTCGCAAATGGCGACCCTGTACCCGGAGCGCACGAGCCGGGGCAGGTACATGTCCAACGCATGGTATGGGAAGCCAGCCAACTCAACGTCATTGCCTCCATTGTTGCGGCTGGTAAGAACGATACCGACAGCTTCTGAGGTCTTGATGGCATCTTCGCCAAAGGTTTCGTAAAAGTCGCCTACCCTAAACAAAAGAATGGCATCGGGGTATTTTGCCTTCATTTTGTTGTATTGGCCCATTAGCGGGGTGATGCCGCCTTTTTTCTCTTTTTTCTGACCTTTTACGATGGTTTGACTTTTCCGTGCCAATGTGTTAGATTTTTGCGCAAAGATAGGCTGATAAAATCAGTAGAGCTTAGCATCAGAATCGCCTCACAGATTCAATAATGTACTTGGGCCTGTGTTTTATCTCCTGATAAATGTTGGCCAAATAAATGGACATGATGTATAGCATGAGGCAGGTCAGTGCAAAGAATATCGAACTGAGTACCACCAGGAAAGTCCATCCGGGCACAGATTCGTGGTATGCGCCGAGAAGGTCCACATTTGTTATTTTCACTTTTACCGCATTGACGGTCACCAATAGCATAAACCCAATAGAAACGATAAAAATCCAAAGCAATAGGGTCCGCAAAAAACTGGTAAAGGATGTAATGGCTACCAACGAAGCCCTGAATTTTTCAGTGAAGCTGGATGGTTCATGCTGCAAAGGTTCGTTAACTTCAATGTAGCTGGTTTGGAATCCCACGATGGAATAAATGGCCTTCATGTAGTGCAGATTTTCCCTCAGGCGCAGCAAAGAATTCAGCGCCCGGCGCGAAATAATACGGGTATCGTGGGCCCTGTCGTCAATTTTGAGGTTCGAATACCTCCGAAGAATCCAATAAAATACTGCGTAGAACCACCTGAATTGTACGCTTGATTTCCGTTTCTTCGCCCTTAAATAAACAATGTCAAAACCCTTGATACTCTGCTCGAACAAGTTGTAAATCAAATCGGGTTTATGGTAAAAATCGGGTTCGAAAATCACGGTGTAATCGCCATTTGCCCGATCGAGTCCGGCAATGATCGCGTGATTTTTCACCACGGGAGAAGATAAATTGAGCAAGAAAATATTTTGACGCAAAGAAGAGGGTAGGGGGGCAAAAATTTCTTCAAAATCTCTATGCTCCGTATTGTTTACCAGAATGACTTCATAATCTGAAAAACCCTCCTCCATGACCTTCTGAAGCGGGGTTAAAAAGTCGGACAACTGCTGAAACTGTTGTCGATATTCTATAACTGAAACTATGGAAATAAAACTATTGTGCATCTCTATTTTGTTCTAAACCAGCAATTTATCATAATAGACCTTTTCTGAAATCTTTGACCAGGCAACCATATTCTTGCGAAAGGCTTCATAATTTTCATACACCTTTTTGGCAAAAGGATCATCGGAAATTAGCTCTTCCACCACTTCGCCTGTGTGCTTTTTCAACTTCGCCAGGACCTCCGGAGGATAATTTCTGATATCTACATTTTCTTCATTTATCAGTTTGCCCAAATAAAAACTGTTCTTGGCTTCAAATTCGCACAATATCCAATGGTTCATACGAAGTGCAGCTGAGCGGATTATCGCCTGTAAATCAGCAGGTAAAGCCTCAAATTTATCCTTTCCCACAATTATTTCGAGTTCGGAGCCCGGCTCGTGCCAACCCGGGGCATAATAATATTTGGCAATTTGATAGAACCCCATGAGGTAGTCATGAAATGGTCCGATCCATTCCGTCGCATCGATAACACCACGCTCTAAGCCTGTAAAAATCTCACCCCCCGCCAATAAAACAGGAGTACCGCCAGCTTTCTCAAGTACCTGACCACCCAAACCGGGCATCCTCATCTTCAGGCCCTGTAGGTCGCTCACAGAGTTAATTTCCCGGTTGAACCATCCGCCCATCTGCACGCCGGTATTGCCGCCAGGAAAAGGAATAAGGCCATAATTTGCGTACAATTCTTCATAAAGTTTCAAACCGCCGCCACCGAACATCCAGGCGTTTACTTGCTGAGCATTCATTCCAAATGGAACGGCGGTAAAAAATGTGGCTGCAGGCGCTTTGCCCACCCAATAATAGGAGGCTCCGCTGCCCAGCTCTGCAGCTCCGTTTCGCACAGCGTCGAACGTCTCAAGGGCAGGTACGAGTTCGCCGCCACCATAGACCTTTATTTCCATGCGGCCACCGGACATTTCATTCACCCATTTTGCAAAAAGATTGCACCCTTCGCCAAGTACCGGAAAATTGGGCGGCCAGGTGGTCATCATCCGCCATGTGTATTTTTTTCCCGAGATGATGCCAGGGGCCTTCGTATTCTGAGCCATCTGTTGGCCTCCACAAGACCGAATAAAAAACGGCAGGGAGATAGTGCCTACGGCAACGCCTTTTAAAAAATCCTTGCGCTTTAGTTTTATGCGGCTCATGTTGGTGAATTTTTGACCGTGTCTAACCTCTTTCCATGGTCCATTTCAATGAGGCGCAAGATAACTTCAATTGGGAAACAAAGGATAATACTCATGGTAATTTTTATTTGGCGAATGCAACTATAATTGATGTTATGTTAAATAGATATTTCGAATCTGTAAATACGCTATACCCTATGCCGTTTACTTACATTTGCGCAAAATTTTAGATACGCCTTGTGAAAGAGTCTAAATTCATAAAGCCATACAATAGCCAGGAAGGCAAAAAAGTGCAGGTTTCGAAAATGTTCGACAACATTGCGCCGTGGTATGATTTCCTGAATCATTTTCTTTCTCTCGGCATCGACATCAGTTGGAGAAAGAAGACGATAAGGGCTTTGCAACAATTCAAGCCAAAACAAATCCTGGATGTGGCAACAGGAACGGCAGACCTTGCCCTGGAATCTCACCGGCTACTCCGCCCAGAACATATAGTGGGAATAGACATATCTCAGGAAATGCTCGACATTGGCAAGGTTAAAATTGCAAAAAAGAACCTCAGCAATGCTATTGAACTGATGATCGGCGATTGTGAAAATTTACCTTTTGAAAGCAATACCTTCGATGCGGTGACCGTTGCTTTTGGCGTGCGGAATTTTGAACATCTCGACAAGGGATTAAAAGAGATGAAGAGGGTATTGAAACCCGGCGGTCATGTTGCCATTTTAGAATTTTCATCCCCTACCCTCTTCCCGTTCAAGCAGTTGTATAATTTTTATTTTAAAAATATGCTTCCGATTATCGGGCGAATTACCTCCAAAGACCCAAAAGCTTACAGCTATTTATACGAATCTGTTCAGGCTTTCCCTGACGGCAAGGATTTTGTAAACCGACTGGAACGGCTTGGTTTTCAAAATCCTACACATAAACCCCTGACACTTGGTATTTGCACGATGTATCTGGCTAAAAAATAATCACGTATCAATTTATGAATTGCAAATCATCCAGTTTTAAAGGTGCAATTTTAGCACTGCTCTTCTTCTTTGTTATTTTGCATAATGGCACAGCTCAAAGTTCACGTGGCAATTATAACTTCCTGGATTTCAGTCAAAAGCCCTACTATTTCGGCATCACGCTGGCATATAACACCTCTAATTTCAGGGTGTTTCAGTCAAAAGATTTCGTCTTAAACGACAGCATTCGAAAAGTAGAATCCGTTGCGGGGCCGGGTTTTAATCTTGGCATTGTCACCAATCTTAAAATCGGAGGATATTTTGACATCCGGTTCCTCCCAACCCTGTCATTCGGGGAAAGGAACATCAACTATTCCGTACCAGGTGACACACGGAGGCCTTTTGCCCGTAAGGTAGAATCTGTTTTTGTGGAAATGCCTTTTCATGTTCGTTACAAATCTGCCCCTTTTCACGATATGCGGCTTTTCGTTATTGGAGGCGTCAAGTACTCATTTGATGTGGCGAGCGATTCGAGGTCCCGCCAGGCAGAATCCTTGGTGAAAATCGCACCGAACGATTTTGCTTTTGAAATTGGCGCCGGTGCCCAGTTTTTTCTTCCCTACTTCATTTTTTCACCAGAGATAAAGTTCTCGCATGGATTGAATAACATCCTCATTTTTGATGATAATTTAGAGGAATCATCTGTGATTGAAAAAGTACTCTCAAGAACTTTGACCATCTCCTTTCACTTTGAGGGATAATCCTTCTCGGCAGTTCCTCAAAATCAAAAGGGCCGGAAACAAATGCTTCCGGCCCTTTTGATTTTCATAAGATTGTGAGTCTAATCAGCTTCAATCATTACTTCTTTCCTGATAACACCTGTAAAGGACCTCAACTCAATATGGTATTTACCTGGCTTCATGTGCTGCATGTCGAGTTCGTAAATGGTATCGACGGGAAGGTTGGACAAATCATCACTTAGAACGACATCACCCTTTGAGTTCTTAACTTTAAGGTTATTAAGATTGACGTTAATGCTTTCAAAATCAATGTAATAGACTCTTTTTTCGGCATCGAGATAGAAAGTCCAGTCCTGGCCTCCATTTTGATCAATGCTCCCACTAATTATTCCATAATCCTGGTCTTCACTGGTACCTGCTAACTGAGCTGAAACAATTCCAGTAAAAAGAATATTTGCTGAAACAATTAGAAAAAAAGTTTTAAGCTGCATGACTATTCGCTGTTAATAAGGTTTTAAAAAATAAAATTTGTGTTGTTCTTGGAAGGCGCAAATTTATAGTAAAAAGTTGGAAATTTCGAAGGGTGGGCAAATGTGTAGAAAATATTCTTTTTCCTAACTCAATAAACTCACAATTATTGTCCTCTTTCTGCCAAAAATGAAGAAAAAGAAGTGCAAAGAAGAAACCTCACCAAATCTATGACTGGAGGCCGCATCATATCATCTTGTCAATCCATCTGACACCAACTTTTGGATCGTTCCAAAGCCTTGTTCCAATTGTTGCAAAGTGAACTCCTGGTCAGGTCAGTTATCTTGTTATCAAATCCAGTGCCCAGTTTCCAACCTTCTGTCACTTCATCCAGAGACCAAAACCCTACCGCTATTCCCGCTAAGTACGCAGCCCCCAAAGCTGTCGTCTCAATTATCTCAGGTCTTTCCACTCTTTTTCCAAGAATATCCGACTGAAACTGCATCAAGAAATTATTTGCACTTGCTCCGCCGTCAACCCGCAGGGACAATAACGGAACTCCGGAATCTTTTTCCATAGCATGGAGTACGTCTAGTGTTTGATAGGCAAGAGATTCGAGGGCCGCTCGCACTATTTGCCCTTTTGTAGTGCCTCTGGTCAACCCAAAAATGCTGCCTCGTGCATACATATCCCAATGCGGCGCACCCAGGCCCGCAAATGCTGGAACAAAATAAACGCCTCCATTGTCCTTTGCCTCTACGGCAAGTGCTTCAGACTCGGCGGCATGCGTGATAAGGCTTAGTTCATCCCGCAACCATTGAATAGCTGCCCCTGCCACGAAAACGCTTCCTTCGAGTGCGTAGGTTACCTTGCCATCAAGACCCCAACCTATTGTGGTCAGCAGTCCTGAATCAGAAATAACAGCTTTTTCTCCAGTGTTCATCAACATAAAACATCCCGTGCCGTAAGTATTTTTTGCCATGCCCGGCTGGTGGCAAGCCTGCCCGAATAAGGCTGCCTGTTGGTCCCCTGCCATGCCTGAAATGGGACATTCCGCCCCGAATATTTCTTTAGTAGTAAAACCGTACACCTCACTCGAGGGGCGCACTTCGGGGAGCATAGCAGCTGGAATATTCAGAGTGTCCAGCATGTTTTTGTCCCATTTCAAATCATGGATGTTATATATCAACGTTCGTGAAGCATTGGAATAATCGGTCACATGGAAAGCACCTCCCGTCAATTTCCAAACGAGCCAGGAATCGATAGTACCGAACAAGAGGTCGCCATTTTCTGCAAGTTTTCTTGCACCGGGCACATTGTCCAGCAGCCATTTAATTTTAGTGCCGGAGAAATAAGCATCTATGACTAACCCCGTATTCTTTTTCACATATTCGTCCATACCAGCCTCTTTCAATTCTTCGCAGATACCGGCAGTACGGCGGTCTTGCCATACGATGGCATTGTGAATGAGCTCCCCCGTATTTTTATTCCATACGACGGTAGTCTCTCGCTGATTGGTGATTCCGATGGCTGCAATTTCTTTGGCTTTTATGCCATTGTTATTCAACACTGCCCTGGCCGTCTCAATCTGCGAGTCCCATATTTCGCGGGCATCATGCTCCACCCATCCAGGTTTGGGGAAAATCTGCGGGAACTCTAGTTGCTCCATAGCAACTATATTTCCTCCCTTATCGAATAAAACTGCTCTTGAACTTGTGGTGCCTTGGTCCAAAGAAAGAATATACTTTGCCATTGATGTTTGTTTAAGTGAAAATCAGCCCAATGTACTCAAAAGCCTGGAGGTTGGAATGTCTGCACATTTAAAATGTTTTTTTGGGCACTTATCCTTGCCATGGATGCCACAAGGCCGGCAAGGCAGGTCTTCCTCTGTTTCAAGCACCACCGGGTTATCTGATAAGGGGGTGAAGCCAAATTCTGGTACAGTGGACAAAAAGAAAGCTGTGACGGGAGCATTTACTGCTGAGGCGAGGTGCATTGGCGCACTGTCGTTGACGAAATTCATCTTTGCTCCTTTCATCAATGCTGCCGACTCGAGGAAGCTAAGATCGCCCGATAGATTGACGACATTGTGATTCACCGTTTCTGCGAGGATGTATTCGGATAGCTGTATGTCCTCCTTTCCACCTAAAAGGTAAACCGTTGTCTCGGTTTCAATATTATCGATAAATTCAATCCAATGGGAGGCGGGCCATTGCTTCGTGAACCATACAGATGCCGGAGCGATACAAATGTATCTGCCCACCGGCTTGACTTTGCTGAAATCCTTTTCACCCGGATATATCCTTGGCCCAATGAAAATGTCATCCGTCCAATCCTGAATCAGAGACAGGTTGCGCGCTACTTCGTGGACACCAGGCGAAATTTGGTGAACGACCTTTTTTGAAAAGAAATGCGACAGTGGATTTTTGTCGAATCCCACGGTAATGGCGGCTCTCGACAAAAGCGTCAGGAGGCCGGAGGAGGTGAAACGATGCAGGTTTACGAGAAGGTCGTACCGCCGCCTTCTAACTAACTTTATGAGTTCAAAAAGGCCCCTGTATTTTGCCACATTTTTATCCCAAATTAATACCTCGTGAAGGTGCGGGTTATTCTTCACCAGACCTTCGTTTCCTTTGCGAAGCAAAAAGTCGATTTCGGCGCCGGGAAAGTGAACTGCCAGTTTTTCAACAACAGGGGTCGCCAATATAACGTCCCCTATGAAAGCCGTCTGGATGAGGAGGA
>CAZPHZ010000001.1:0-33186 GCA_964586035.1 uncultured Saprospiraceae bacterium | reverse complement strand
AGAGGGTTTAGTCTCAACTATCTAAACATCCTCAACCCTCTCAACGACTTTACACATCCGTATAAATTCTGCGAATCTTGTACGGCCGTTTATTCTGCGACTCGAAATAGGTGCGCATCTGTATTTCTACGACGATTCCGATGGTGATAAATTGTATGCCGGCGATGACGAGGAGGATGCCGAGCAGGAGCAGCGGTTTTCCCCAAATGTCGTGGCCCAATAATTTTAAAATGCCGAGATATAGGTTGATGGCTGCGCCAATGGCAAACAGCACCACGCCGAGGTTGCCGAACAGGTGCATGGGGCGGCGGAGGTAGCGCTTGAGGAACAGCATCAGCAGCAGGTCGCTCATCACTTTCACCGTGCGCCCAAGGCCATACTTTGATTTGCCGAATTGCCGGGCGTGATGCCGGACTTCCATCTGGGTGATTTTAGCACCTTCGAGCTGCGCCAACACGGCGATGAAGCGGTGCAACTCGCCGTAAAGCCCCAGGTCTTTGGCTATTTCCGAACGGATGACTTTGAGCGCACAGCCGTAATCTTTCATCTTCACGCCGGAGCTGGTGCGGATGATCCAGTTGGCGATGAGGCTCGGAATTTTGCGGAGCAAAAAGCCATCCTTGCGGTTGGCGCGGATGCCGGCCACCATGTCCCAGTCTCCGTCTTCGGCCAATTGAAGCATGGCGGAAATATCGGCGGGGTCGTTTTGCAGGTCGCCGTCGAGTGTGACAATGAATTCACCCTGCGCGTGGTCGATGCCCGCCATGAGGGCCATGCTCTGTCCGTAGTTTTTGCGAAACTCGATGACTTTCAGATGATCGTTTTTCAGTGCTTTCAATGCCTCCAAAGTGCCGTCGGTGGAGCCGTCGTCCACATAAACGATTTCATAGTCGCGACCAGTCAGGGCCGCATCTACCCGTTGCACCATCGGGCGCACGTTTTCCTCTTCATTATATACCGCTATAACGACGGAGATTTTCATTTTCTCATTTTCTCATTCAGACCTTCGGTCGTTGTTCATTGCTCACCCACTTCCTTTCTATTCTCAATTCTTTTGGCCATGTCTTCGTGAATTGGGCCGAAGGCCAATTCTCCACACTCCCATTTTATCCGGAATTTAGCCAACTCAGTGTAGCCGCTTTCAGAATATACGCCGGGCTTTATGATATAACGGGCATCCAGGTCGAAATTTTTATATTTTGACCTGACTATTTTTCCTGTTTCCCGGCTGAAATAAAATCCCGTGATGGGTTGAAAGCCGAGGCTGTTTTCCAAAATGTACACCGGGTGGTCTCCGGCCAATTTAGCCGCCTCTATGGTCGTTGTCCTCACCTCCGTGCCGCAGTCTATCTGGAGGCGATTCGGAATAAGAAACCAATCGAAACCCATGCGTACCACGAGCAGGACCAACACAAAAACCAGCATGCGATGTGCCTGCCACCGCCAAAAGAGCCAACTGAATACAGCTAGCGCCACGGTAAGTAATGCCGCTTTCAGGTGCAGATGCGGCACGTGCTGCACGGCTTCCCAAAAGTGGGGCAACAGGCTCGCCGCCGTGGTGAGCAGGCAAAGTACGAATAATACCGTTTCCACCACACGCACCAATTTGGAACCTTCCTTCCGGTTTTGAAAATGGAGGTAAAAAAATACAGAAAAAACCAGAGGTACTTGCATCAGCAGGTAGCGGGGATATACCTCCACCGACGACCAATAGGGAATGACGGTGGTGAAAAAAACGAGTAGGTTCCAGGTGATGAATTTGTTTCGGCGAATGAGCGTCCAGGCATTTTTTCTAAAAAAATAAATGGCCAGCAAAGTCCAGGGCAGAAAATGGTACCACATTTCAAATGGGAAGGTGAACATGTGCAATGCCGTTTGACCGAATCCGTATTTCACGAAGGTGCGCTTGGCAGATTCGTGGAAAAGGGTGCGCAGAACTTCCTCCAAGCCATTGCTTTGGGCGTAAAAAGCATAATACCCCCCCACGATAAATGCGAAAATCCCGATACCCGCCACGTGTCCCCAAATGAAAATCCGCCTTCCATTTTTTTGCCAAAGTAAATAGGTGAGCAGGGCGATGCCAAGAAACACGAGGGCAGGCAATCCTTTCAGCATGAACCCAATGGCGGCCATCGCATAGGAAAAAACGAACATGCGCGAGTACCGGCCACGCTCTCCCTCCCGGTAAATGAGCATGAACATCAGATACATCACCCACGAAAAGCAGATGTCGATGAGTGCCAGCATGGAATCCCAAAAGAGGATGCGTCCGCAGGTAATGAAGGCGAGGGCAGTGAGGAGGTGGTAGTTGCCGGTTGGTAGTTGCCAGTTGGTAGTTGCCGGTTGGTTTGATGGCTTAGGCCGCATAGACAACGGTATGCGCCAAACGGTGAGGGCGTAAACC
The DNA here is from genome assembly GCA_964586035.1 of uncultured Saprospiraceae bacterium. Classification (GTDB taxonomy): domain Bacteria; phylum Bacteroidota; class Bacteroidia; order Chitinophagales; family Saprospiraceae; genus UBA6168. Next base: position 30,782 of record CAZPHZ010000001.1, on the reverse strand, counting down.
AGCAGAAAAAAAACCGTGGCCAACCGGGCGGTGAATTCATCGAAACGACCGAATAGCTCGAAAAAGACGAGCAGTATCCAGTTGTAGAGGGGGGGCTTGTTGTAATAGAATTCACCGAAAAGAGTGGGTGTGATGTAATTTCCCGACAGCTTCATCTCCAAAGCCACCAAAGAACGGATGCCTTCGTCGTCCAGAAAAGCGAGCATGCCGAGGTTGGTGAGCAGGGCCGGCAACAGCAGCAGAGCTACCCCGCAGAGCAGGATGCCTTTTTTTGATAAAATATATGGTTGGTTTACATTCGGCAAATTCGAACATTTTGCGGCAGCAAAGGTATTATCAGTGGGCAGTTGGCAATAAGTGACGGGCTGTTTTTTTCTCTTAGACACGAAAAGACAAAAGAAGCCGTTTAAAAATGGCCTTTGCATAATTCTGCAAACACTCCTCTTTCAAATGGCAAACACTAAATTACCCTTTCACAAAGATTTCTGGCTGGGAAAATGGAAGTCGTTCAAAGCGAAACTCTATACTTGGTTTCGGCCGCTTATCGTGCGATACCGCACTTGCGAAGCCAGGCATCCCCGTAGGGCCAAAGTATTTTTGTGGACGGGGCTGGCCGGTTTGGCGGGGGTTGGCATTATTTTACTCCTCGTGTTGCTCGTTTATTTAGGGGCATTTGGTCCATTGCCCTCTTACGCGGACCTGAACGACCTCAACCAAAACATTGCTTCCGAGATATATTCTGGCGACGGTGAGTTATTGGGAAAATATTACATTGAAAACCGACTGCCAGCCGACCTCGCAGACATTTCTCCTCTCATCATAGATGCACTCATTTCCACCGAAGACGCTCGCTTTTTCGAGCATGGCGGCATTGACCTCAGAGCATGGGTGCGGGTATTTTTACGGACGGTATTGTTGCTGGATAAATCAGGGGGAGGGGGCAGCACGCTAAGCCAGCAGTTGGCAAAAAACCTGTACCCGCGAAAGCGCTTTTCCATCCTAACTATTCCTGTGGCCAAAGTCAGGGAGATATTCATTGCCAACCGGCTGGAGCATGTATACGATAAAAATGAATTGCTGGCACTCTATCTCAACACGGTGCCTTTCGGTGACAATGTATTCGGAATAAAAGTGGCGGCGCAGCATTTTTTTGACACCACACCGAGTGCGATAAAGGTGGAAGAAGCAGCTGTGCTCGTCGGCATGCTCAAGGCCAACTCGGCGTACAACCCCGCTCGTCACCCCGAGCGGGCGCTGAACCGCCGCAACACCGTGATGGCACAAATGGTGAAATACGGCCGCCTCGATACACTCACTTTCGACTCGCTCAGCCAACTGCCCATCGACCTGAAATACAGCACCGAAGGCCACAATGAAGGTTTAGCTACCTATTTCCGAGGCAATCTGCGGTTGGTGTTGGAGAAGGAATTAAAGAATTACACCAAGTCCGATGGGCGGCCATACAACCTATATACCGATGGCCTGAAGATTTACACCACCATCAATGCGAAAATGCAGCAGTATGCCGAAGAGGCTGTGAATGAGCAGATGATGGCGGTGCAAAAGACTTTCAACGAGCATTTCAAATATTATAAGAGGGCGTTGCCATGGGGCAGCAATCACCTCTTGCAAAAAGCAATAAAAGGGTCAAAAAGGTATGAGCGCTTAATAGCCAGAGGGCTTGGGAAGACAGAAATCGACTCCGTTTTCAACATGCCCGTACCGATGACGATTTTTAGCTGGGAAACGAAAAGCCAGGACAAAGACACCCTCATGTCGCCGTTGGATTCCATCAAGTATTACCTGACCACCCTCAACACGGGCTTTCTGGCGATAGAGCCGCAAACCGGGAAAGTGCTGGCCTGGGTGGGTGGCATTAATTACAAATATTTCAAATACGACCATGTGAAGTCCATCCGGCAGGTCGGCTCCACTTTTAAGCCCATCGTATATGCAACGGCGTTGCAAAGTGGAATTCCACCTTGCGAGAGGCTGGCCAACGACCGTGTAACTTATGAGGATTACAATGATTGGTCGCCCCGAAATGCCGACGGTAACTACGGCGGCACCTACTCCATGCAGGGCGGATTGAAACACTCCGTAAATGTCGTCGCGGTGGGGCTTATCATGCGCGTGGGCGTGGATTCGGTGCGCAGGTTGGCAAAAAGAATGGGTATATCGACGGATATCCCCAATGAGCCGGGCATCGCTCTCGGTTCCGTGGATGCTTCCGTTTACGACATGGTCAAGGTGTTTTCCACCTTTCCCAACCGTGGCGTAGTGACTAAGCCATACTATCTCACCCGCATCGAAACAGCTTCGGGAGATACCCTCGTGCAATATAAAAGACCGAATCCGAAAAATTTCAAGCGTGTTCTGTTCGAACAACATGCCGACATGATGACTCATTTGCTGCAAGGTGTGGTGGATGGCGGCACGGGGGCGAGGTTGCGCTACCAATGCGGTTTCAACTACCCCGCGGCCGGGAAAACCGGCACCACCAACAACAATTCCGACGGATGGTTTATCGGCTATACACCGAATATTGTGGCCGGGGCATGGGTTGGTGCCGAGCAGCCCGCGGTGCGTTTCCGTTCTACACGCCTGGGGCAGGGCGCGGCCACAGCGCTCCCTATTTGCGGCAAGTTTTTTAGAAAAGTATATGCTTCCCGGAGTTTCCGAAAATACCGCAACGCCACATTTACCGCTCCCGACAGCCTTACACTGGCCGAATTCGACTGCCCAGATTATATTCCATCCGATTCGGTGTTGCTGGATTCTTTTCTCCGGCTGTTGCAACTACCTTTCGACAGCAGTTCAAATGCCCGAAAGCAGGCACTCATTCAAATGATAGAGGGAGCATTCAAAAACAGGCCAAAGGACAAGCGTGACTCCAGCCACCGGGAAATCCCGCCCATCATCAGCCGGGAATCAGAGCGCATCCGCCGGCAAAACGAGCGCCTTGAAAGAAAGCGGGAACGGCAGAAAAAAAAGCGAGACATTTTAGAAAAGCTTTTTGGTAAAAAAGGGAGATGAGGTCTGAGGTGAGGGGTATGTAGTGCCTCGTACTGAAAAAACTTTAAAGGTTAAAAGATGTATGGCTGGAATTTTACAGTTACTGACTCGTGACCCGGCCTAAAATAGCTTTACCTCTCACCTCTCACCTCTCACCTCTCAAACCTCCTTCCTCAAAACCTCCAACGGCGGTTTCGACACCACCTCCCGGCTGTTCAGCATGCCAATTAAAACGGTGAGGGCCGTGATGCTGACGAATACGCCGAGTGCCGGCAAAAGGTTGGGCGTATACGGCACATGCAACGACCATTTTGCCAATGCCCAGCTTCCGATGACAGAAAGGCCGATACCCGTGAGCGTGGCGAATGAGCCGAGCAGGAAGTATTCCAGCGCATTAATCCATAAAATCTGGCGGCGGTTAGCACCGAGCGTTCGCAACAATACGCTCTCCTGCACGCGTTGGTATTTGCTCAGCACCACAGAACTGATGAGTACCACCATACCTGTGAGAATGCTGAACAAGGCCATGAAACGGATGACAAACGAGACTTTATTTAGCACAGTTTCCACCGATTTTAAAATCTGTGTCAGGTCGATGACCGATACGTTGGGGAATTGCTTTACTAATGCCTGCTGGTATTTGGCACTCGCTGCCTCTGACTCCACCCGTGACACGATGACGTAAAACTGCGGCGCTTGCTCCAGCACCCCTTTCGGGAAGACGATGTAAAAGTTGGTTTGCACTCGGCTGAAATCCACTTTGCGGATGCTGCCGACGACTGTTTCGATGAGCGCCCCCTGAACGTTGAAGGTCACCTTGGTGCCGATTTTTGCGCGCATGCCCCTCGCCACATTATCGGCGATGGAAATATAAATGATGCCGTCATCGCCAACTTCACCACGCCACTCACCTTCCAGTATTTTTTCCGTGTCGATGAGGGTGTCGCGGTAGGTACAACGGAATTCCCGGTCGTAAATCCATTCCCGGCGATGCCCCCCTTCGCCAGGCGGTCCGTCTTCGTCATCGCTGCCGGGACGCCGCCTTTCGGCTTTTGCATCTTCGGCTGATTCAACGTCAGTGGTGTCGCGGCGGTTCATTTCTTTTGTCACACCATCCACATTGTCTACGCGCATGGTGACAATGGGCACGAGTTGTTTGATGGGCAGGCCGTTGGCCAACGTCAACTCTGCCACTTTTTCTTTTTGGGTGGGCTGAATGTCGAAAATTATCATGTTCGGCACATTCCCCGTACCGGCGTATTCCACCTGTTTGAGGAGTAAGTCTTTCACCAAAAATAAGGTCGAAATTAGGGCAGCTCCCAGCCCGATGGTCACGATGAGAATGAGGGTCTGGTTGTTAGGCCGGTATAGATTGGCAATGCTCTGCCGCCAAATGTAGCTCCAACTCGTGGGGAACCACCGTCGCACGGCCCAGGTGAGCAACTTGGCCACTCCTGCCAGTGCCAGAAATGCTGCCCCTACCCCTATGGGAAAAAAAATGGAGCGGAGCTCTCTGGTTTGTACCAGCGTGAAGCCGCAGATAAAAAGAAAAATAAGCCCATAAACCACCCAACGCAGGGGGTCGTTTCCGGAGGAGTCATCATCGTAAGAGGCGCGCAAGGTCCGCAATGGCGATACTCTGCGGATGCCGAGCAGCGGCAGCATGGCAAACAAAATCGTGATGCTCACCCCGGTGATTATTCCCGAACCTATGGCACTCCACGACACATCCGAACTGACGTTTGCCAAAGGCAAAAAGTCGCCGAGAACCGAAGGTAGCGCTATCTGTAACAGACTACCGGCAAGTGCACCTAACAAGCCGCCGGCCAGCCCAAGCACTACCACCTGAGTAAGGTATATCCGGAATGCTTGGCCGCCTTTGATGCCGAGACACCGCAACACGGCGATGCTCGCCATTTTGTCTTTTATGTAAATGTGTACCGAGCTCGCCACGCCGATGCACCCTAACAAGAGGGCAATAAACCCCACGAGGTTTAGGAATGTGCGCATATTGCCGAAGGCGTTAGAAACGCCCTCCTGCCGGTCGGCAACCGTTTCGGACTGTAACGCCGACTTTTCGATGACAGGCTCCACGCTCTTTTTCACCAAAGCGTCCACGTCGGCTGCTGCGGGAAACTGGAAAAAGTATTGGTACCATATCAAACTCCCTCGCTGCACCAACCCGGTTTGCGGCAAAAAGCTCTTCGGAATGTACACCACAGGCGCTATGGAACCGGCAATACCTGCCCGGCCCGGGGCGGCGTTGAGGCGGCCAGCGATGACAAACGGCATGGTGCCCACCCGCACGGTATCGCCCGGTTTCAGGCCGAACTGGAGCATCAGCGTTTTCTCCACGAGGGCAATTTGGTGAGTTGGTGTTGGAGGTTGGTGATGAGTGGATGCCTCACGGTAAGTTTTTTCAGCCTCGGCTGGCTCGGTGGAGAGTTTTCCATAAAAAGGGAATCCACCTTCGAGGGCCCTGACCTGTGCCAGCCGGGTGCCACCGTTTTTTGGAAAATAAACCATTGAAACGAGGCTCATAACTTCAGCCTTCTGCAAACTACCGAGTGTGTCGAGAGCTTCGAGGATCGTGTCGGCGGCGGGCTGATTGCCTTGAACGATGAGGTCGGCACCGAGCAGGCTCTTGGCCTCGGTAGCGATGTCTTTTTGGAGGTTTTCGCTGAACGAGTTGATGGCCACTAGCGCGGCGATGCCGATGACGATGGAAGAAATGAACAGCAGCAGCCTGCCACGGTTGCGGCGGCTGTCGCGCCAAGCCATTTTCAGCAGCCAGTTTTTGACGGGTTTTGACAAGGTGAATTGGTTGATAAAAGTGAATTGGTGAAACAGGGGCGGGCAAAAATACGAGATGGACCCTGTAATCACTGCTTACGTGGGGCTAAGAGCCTGCAATCAAAGACCAATGCCGGAATTTTCCCGTTTTAAACAACACTCAGGTACTTTTGTGTTCTGAAAATGCGGGTATTTATTTCCGCCAAATAGAATTCACCGGCAGATTATTAAAAAATGGACAAAATGCATTCGTTGAAAATTTTAATGCTTTGGTTACTAATTGCCCCAGAGGTACTCAGCGCCCAATCTGCGCATAACTGGCTCCGAAAAGGTGACAGAAACTACGACGGCCAAGACTTTTCGAAGGCTGAGGACAGCTACCGGCGGGCACTCGAAAAAAAAAGATCGAGTAAGGGCACTTTCAACCTCGGAAATGCCATATACAAGCAGGAGCGATACGATGAGTCGGTTAAGCATTATGAAGAAACTGCCGAATCTGCAACCGATAATCAGATAAAGGCCAAGGCTTTTCACAACCTCGGAAATGCCCATTTTCTCAAACAGGAATACGACAAAAGTGTGGAAGCTTACAAAAATGCGCTGCGCCTCACCCCCAACGATCTCGGCACCAAAAAAAATCTGGCGATGGCCCTGCAGCAAATAAAATTGCAAAAACAACAACAGCAACAACAGCAAAAGGACAATCAACAGCAACAAAACGATCAACACCAGCAGCAGAAAGACCAACAGAAAGATCAAAATGACCCTCAACAAAACCAGAAACAGCAGCAAAATCAGGAGCACCAGAAAAACCAGGAACAGCCGCAGAATCTCAGTAAGGAAGAGGCCCGGCAGTTGCTCGAAATAATGGACCAGGAGGAGCAGAAGGTGCAGCAAAAGCTCCGCAAGGTGCAGGCAAAACACAAAAAAGTGACCAAAGACTGGTAGGATTCATAGCCATGAAAAAAAAGATTACCGTTGTGCTCTCAGCCTATTTCCTGTTGCTCGCCACTGCCTGCACCCAGGACCCGCCACCCACACTCACTTATAAAGACCGCGAATTGGCGGACAGCCTCTACCGCTTGCAGGTGGACTCCCTCCACCCCGTCATGGACAGCCTCTGCAAAGCCCATTTCGATAGTGCCGTGCAGCACAATGTGGATTCCATGATGACCAAACGATTATCGGAAATTCAAAAATATTTAGAACGAATAAAGCGGGAAAGCCAAGAATGATACACATGGCCTCAATCACGAAATCACTCATTAAGTATTTTTTAGAGGGAGCATTGGTGCTCTTATGCGTTGGCCTGCCCTCCTGTGCGAAAAAGGAACCAGGCATAACAAAAGAAGATGTGATTCAGGAAAGGGTCACGAAAAGACTCAACACCTGGAAAAGAAACTGGGAAATGAAGTGCAGGAAAAACGTCATGGACCGTGCAACTGCCATCGTGGACTCTACAATCGTCGCCAATGCCCGCCTGAACCGCGACACCGCTGGCCTTCCGCCTCTGCCTGAAAGACCACAGAAACCTGAATTTATTGCTCCTGATGATTCACTTCCGGTGCAGCCGCTACTCACGCCTCCCGATACTGCCGTTAACAGTTCCCAACAATAGCATCCCAATGTAAATTCTTTTCAGACCGGAGCGACCCGCCCAAAATATCAAACTGATTGCCCGGAACGCCGCCAGGAATGGCGACTACTGCCGGCATGCATCCCCTCATGAAACAAGCCCTCCCCCCCCCAAAAAAAAACTACTCACCCGGGTAACAAATCGGGAGACATTGGTATAAAGTGGCGAACCAAGGATGCCACATTCGCAGTAAGCAGGCATAATAGGTAACCATTCCGGGCATTTCCCGAGGTCTTCCCGGACCGGTCGGCTCAAAACGGTCAGTCATGAAAATCACCCCGGATGCCCGCCAAACAATAGTCACTTTCGTTTGAGGATAGCCAACGCCTCGTTTTCCCAAGTAGGCAACTAAAATGAATTCTCATGAAAAATTTTAGCATGAAGTTCTTTCTGGCCATTCTTCTGGCCGCCACGGCCATCAGTTCCTGTCAGAAAGACCAACTAAAAAACGCTCCAGAAGTGCTATCTTCCCAGTACACAGCACTGACGCTGAACGACCTCAGCGACCTGCCCAACCCGGCGGCAACCGAGCAATACGCTGCGAGGCTGTTCGACCTTAATGATGACGGGACGCTGACGGAAAAAGAACTGCAATCCGTCGGGGATCCCACCAGCGATGAAGACCTCGTCTATGCCCTCCTTTTTGTGGAGGCTTACGACAGAGAAGACATTCTGTGGAGCTGGCAGGAACCGCAGGAAGAGAATGACGGAGGGAATGACCGCTCCAACATCGCCAAATGGAAATGGACCGGAGGAAACCCCATCGTCTCGATGTACGCCAGCGGTTTCAAAAAATGGCCGGCCTACAAAGTGAAAAACCGCTTTCAGGACCCCTGCGGGGAGGTCATTAAAGCAGGGCCGGTTTACGAACCCTGCTATAAGCTTTGCGATGGCAACCTGCCCCCACCCTGCATGTCTGATAAAATTAAAAAGGACATCGTCACGAAAATCATCGCCGACACACCCGTTGACCCCTATTCCATTGCTTCCCAACTCATCGCGGAAGCCGGTTGGCCCACATTGGCCAATGTGGACATTCCCACTACTTCAGTCACCCTGATGAATTACGAACGCCAGGTAATCAGCGGCAACATCGTCCATTACAAATTCGAGGTGGCTGTTGGCTCAGACCCACATGACAAAATCGGCATCCACCGGGTGGTGAAAGAAGCAGCACCGTATCAGCCAATCATCACGGATAAGGCCCTGTTTTACCAGCACGGAGATGCCAAGGACTTTGTGGGCATGACCCTCCCAGGCCTTTACTCGGCTACTACTCCCAATGACTTCGGCATCGCCGTTTACATGGCACAAAACGACGTGGACTTTTGGGGCATTGACCAGGCATGGACTCTGGTGCCCGCAGATGAAACGGATTTCGGCTTTATGAAAGATTGGGGCCTTGGCAAAAACACCACCGACCTGCGCACGGCAATGGCCGTAGCCAGAATCGCCCGCTTTCTCACCAGTGATGTACTTGACAAAATGGATATGGCAGGGTATAGCAGTGGTGTAACCACCGGATACGCTGTATTGAATCATGAAACTACTCTTGAAGAAGTGGTCAGACATGCAAAAGGGTACATTGCTATAGATCTCGGTATAAAGAGCGATAATGAGGAATACAATAACGTCCTGATTGGCGAGCTACTTTCAAACCAGGATGCATGGAATAATGGTTCTTACGAGTCATTTATAGGATTTTCACTTATTGGCAACCTTGCCAAAACAGATCCTGACGGAGATTCTCCAATAGTACCCGGGTTCACCAACGAGCAGACAGCTCTCTATTTTGGTACCTACCAACAGTACGGAGTAATTCCTTTCCATTTCCTCGCCGGTGTGTTCGAAAATAATTTCCCTGTGGGTTTGCAGTTTCTCACCAACGAACAGTGGTATGACTTTGCAGAATCTGCTGCAACTTATGAGCCGACTAAGTATTTTGTTGATTATTATACCCTGATGACAGATTATGCGGACTCACCTTTCGATGATCATTTCGCCGACATTTCGGTGCCGGTTCTCAACTTTTCTCCGGGAGGAGGGTTCGGCGATTTGTCAACATTCGGATTGAGCTATTTCCCCAATGCTGAGATGGAAAGCGTTATAGCGAAACTCTACCCCGACGACCAGGCTGCTCTCGACTTTGGTCACATTGATTCTTTTATCGCCACCAATGCAAAGACTGTTGCGTGGCAACCCATGCTAAACTGGGTGAATGCGCATTGACCACAGACTGCGCTCATTTTTCGCAAGCGCTTTCTGCATGCGATGTAGGTTAACCCCAAAAAAAGCGCAAACCCCCGGCACCTGCAGGTACCGGGGGCTTTTTATCTCTTTGGCAAAGTGGAAAAATTCAATAACCACTTTCCCTCACTTTCCCGTAAAACTTATTGAGCCGGTGCACCAGCTTTGCCACCAATGCCTCGTAATATTCGGGTTTCTGCTCGTTGACCTGCCGCTTTAGTCTTTCAAAAATATTGAGGCTGGTAAAATAGGGGAACGGCGATCGAAGCTCATTAAAATCATTGCCCATCAGTACCAGGCCGGAAGCGCCGGAACTCCTTTCATAGGAAGCCTTGCCGAACCTGACGAGGCGGTAGGGCACCTCCCCCAAGCTGGCTTCCGCGTCCGGTTCGAGGTTTTTGCTTAAAAAATAGCCGCTTTTCATGCCCTGCTTCAGCAGTTGCGTGGCGGTGTCGTACATGATGAGCAGCGGGGAAAAATCGTATTTAGCTGCGAAGGCATCCACGAGCCATTGGTTGCGGCGGCGGGTGTCTTCTTTCACGGCGGTCACTCTCGCCTGCCAGGTGGTTTTTTCTGCTTCGTTCAAATCGTTGCGGTCTGCCAACCGCTGCATCTCTTCAATTTTCCGGTGGTTGGATTCTAACCGCAGAATCAGCACCCCGTCTTTTATGGCGTGGATGGCGCTCAATGCCATTTCCTTCCGCTGGTCCGCCGTCAGGCTGTCGTAAGGCGTGGGGTCGGCATCGTATTGCGCGAATACGGCAGATGCAAAAACTAAAAACGAGGCAATCAAGGTCAAGCGATTCATTTCTTTTAGATTTAGCGATAGGTTGAGGAGGTTGAGAAAGTTTAGGAAGATTTAGGCTTGACCCTCACAACTTTCTCAATATTGCCGGTTAACCGGCCAACACACCGCTCGTTGCGAACGCCGCCCAGATGACTTCTTCCGGGGGGGCGGCTTTCAATTCAACCGTTTCGCCGGAAACGGGGTGCCGGAAGGCCAGCTTCCAGGCGTGCAGGTGGATGGAGCGGTCGCGGTTGCCGCGGCGGAAGCCGTATTTCACATCGCCTTTTATGGGGCAGCCGAGGGCCGACAGTTGCGCCCTGATTTGGTGGTGCCGCCCGGTGAGGGGTTGCGCTTCCAGCAAATGATAATTGTCGATGCTGCCCAACACACGGTATTTCAGTTCCGAGGCTTTGCCGCCGTGCCCGGCATCTCCGGCAAGTGTGTACGAGCGATTGAGTTTTGCGTTTTTTTGGAGAAAATGCTGCGCAACGCCCTCCTGCTCCGGCGGCATTTCTTTAACGACGGCGAGGTAGGTTTTGCGCACCTGTCGCTCCCGGAATTGGTCGCTCAGCGAACTAACCGCCCTTTTTGTTTTTGCAAATAAAACGACACCACTGGCCGGCCGGTCGAGCCGGTGGATGAGATACAACTTCGATTTACAGTAAATTTCTGCGAGTTGCAGCAGGGACTTGTCTCCGGTTTTATCGGCCTGCACGGGCAGTCCGGCGGGCTTGTTAAAAGCGATGAGCTGGTTGTTTTTATACAACACCCAGTCACCTATTTTTTCTTCCAGTGGTTGCATGGTGTTTAGGTCCTTCAGGCTATCGGCCGCACATGTGCAATTTCTTTTTTGCGGATAGCCCTGATTTGCTGCAGCGACAAAGTGCAGACAGCGATAGATTCGCCGAGAAGTGTTGCAAACTCAACTTCGTAAGCTTTGCCATCCTGATAGACATGCACGACGGTGCCAATATCGCCCGCATTCAAGCCAGCAGCTTCGATATTTTCAGTCAGAATGACCCTCTCGAACTCTTTAATATTGTTTTTCATGATGGATAGGCTGTTACAAGTTCCGGGCAATCATTTTCGTGCTCGATAATCCAAATTGAAACAATCTTTGGGTATGTTCCATAGGGTGCGGCCAGGGTACCTTCGAGTACATATTTTGCACCAAACGGGTTTGTCTTTGTTTCTTTCACACTGCTGGTTTGTGCATGAGTGAGTAAAGCATCCCTCAATTCCTCCGGGTTTTCAGGTGAAAAACCGCAAAGCATAAAAAATCTTGCTTTGTTTAAGCCGTCGGGATGTGACAAGTTCAAAAGATACTTCGTCAGTTTTTCCTCACGTATGTTAGCCATTGCGGCATTGGGGAGTTTCATTTGATAAAGTTACGTGGCTTCAAACAGTTGCTTTTGGTCTTCAACACTTTTGAGTTACCCTACCCCAGCCTTTAGTTTTCTTCATAAGATGGGCGCTTTACGGCAGCCGCCTCAATTCAACTCCTCATAATCGATGTATTCTCCCTCATCGTCTTTGCCGTTTTCCTTTTCATTCTGTGGCGGATACTCTTTAAATTTTTGTTGCTGTTTGCCACCGTCCCACAGCTGGGCTTTTTGTTGAAAAAAGCGATAGACATAATAAATAACTAGGCCCCAGATGAGTATTTTGAGCATGGCTTTGTCGATTTTTTGCAAAGGTAAGGCTTTCGGCATTGTTAGTATGCCGGGTTTTATGCAACGCGTGGGGCGGGACAGTTATTTGTTTTTTAATTTGGAGCCGGATTCACCTCTGGTTCAGACCTGCATTTATGAAAAAACACATCATCACCACCGTGTCTGCCTGGCTGGTTTTTATCGGGATAGATTTTTTCTTCCACGCCAGTTTGCTCAAGCCTCTATGGGAAGAACCCGTTGCCGCCATCAAGCCTCTGGAAGAACTGGCCTGCCTCATACCCGCCGGGTACGGCAGTTTCCTCCTGCTCACGGCACTCGTCGGGTATCTATTCTCGCACATTTATGGCGAAAAGCCGCCGGGCAGGGAGGCCCTCCGGTTCGGGCTTATTTTCGGGCTTCTATTTTCGGTGGCCAACGCGCTGGGGCTCTATTCCTACGTGGCTATTCCGGTGAAACAATTGGTGGCGTTCAACCTCGTTTACCTCGTGGAAATTCTGGCCGTGACGGGGGTATTTTACAGAGCTGCCGGCATGCAGAATGGCTGGCGTATTCTACGCTTTGGTTTTCTGATATTTCTGGGATTTGTCCTTGCCGGAATCGCCGTTCAGGCGCTTCGGCCGGAAGCAGTGGGATGAACAGTATTTAAAGAGGTGTTAAAGATGTTCAAAAGGCCCGGGATATTGTTTTACATTTCCTCCGGGGTACGGTTTTTTGTGATGCAAACAAATCCTTATTTTCGCATCCAAAATTTTGCACAATGAGACTATTCGTCGTTATTACCATCGTATCTTTTATTTACGCCTGCAACGGCACAGAATCGTCATCGCAGGCCCAAATTCCGGCCACATCAAACTATGTGGAAGGACCGGTCATATCCACTAAAAATTACAAAGAGGAGTGCGAGTCGCCGGACATCCGGGTGCAAGTGGAGGGTTTCAACACCGGAATGGCATACTTGTACGGCGCATTTGCCGACCAAAACTACCGCGCCGACTCCTCCTCAATCGATGCCTCCGGTAATATGGTATTCAAACACAAGGATCCATTCCGTCCTGGAATGTTCTTCGTCGTTTTCCCCGGCAACCGCAACATTCAGATGCTGATTGACAAAGACCAGACTTTCACCATGAAGACCAATCTGAACAACCTCGTCGGTGCAATGCAGGTGGAGGGCAGCCAGGATAATGAGCTTCTCTACCGGGCGCTGAAATTCGAAAATAGTCAACGTCCAAAATTTCAGGCCAATGCTTCCAAAATGAGATCTGCCGCACCAAACACACCGGCGTACAAACAGCTGAAAGCAGAACAGGACCAACTGTTGGATGAGCGCCAGGCTTTTTTAGCGGATATTTTTAAAAAATACCCGAACACTTTTTTCACTTCGTTCAAAAAAGCGGGGCAGAATCCCGACCTCCGCAATGTCACCAAGCCCGATGGCACGCTAGATACGGCGCGGTACTCCTACCTCTACCGAATGCAATTCTGGGATGATGTCAACTTCAATGACGAGCGTCTTCTCTATACACCGGTGCTTTACAATAAGCTGAAACGCTATATAAAAGAATTGACGCCGCAACAGCCCGACTCCATCAATGCTGCCGCTTCTTTTGTTGTGGACCGCACTTTGAAATCTCCCGAATTGTTCAAGTTTTTTGCAAATTGGATTACGCTGAGTTATGAGCCCACCGAGTCCACACTAATGGACGCCCAGGCTGTTTTTGTCCACATGATTCAAAATTACTTCACGTACGATCGTGCATTCTGGTCGGATTCTACGGAAATCTACAGTCTGCAACTACGCGCCCACGAAATGGCTGCCAGCCTCGTCGGGGAAAAAGGTCCGAATGTGACCGCCAAAGACCCCAACGGCGTGTTGCGCTCCATTTACGACCTCAAGGCACCTTACATCATCGTGTATATGTACAATCCCGACTGCGAGCACTGCGCCAAAGAAACGCCGCTGCTCGTCGATTTTTACAAGGAATGGAAATCTAAAGGCGTGGATGTTTATGGAATCGCCGTCGATACGGACCATAAGAAGTGGACGGATTACATCGCCAAAGACCACATGACCTGGACAAACGTTTTCGACCCCACGAACAAGGCCATATATGCTACCTATTTTGTCGATGTCACTCCAGAGATTTATATTTTGGACCCCGACCGCGTCATCATTGCAAAAAACCTGCATGTTGATCAGATACAAACAATGATTGAACGGGATATGGCGAAACGGAAAGGTTGAGATAGACAGTTTAATATTTCGACACCCACAAAAGTTCAGACCTCATCGGCCTGAACTTTTGTGGTTAAAAGGATTGCGCCTCAAGTTTCGTCTATCTGTAAATCAAAGCGTTTCCGCACTTCGTCTACGAGAGGGTTTATGCTTTTCATACCCCAATATTTTTCGCTGTCAGTAAGCCTTTTGGGAGGAGCTTTTACAACTGGTGCTTTCGAAGTGTCGATGATAATTTTCATAGAAAGGCGCGGTGCTTGCAATTTTTCACGCAAAAACTCCATGAGACCGGACTCCTGACGGATGGTGTTTTCCGCCAGCGCGGAACCTACCTTGACGACTATTCCCTGTTCGGTCATCTTGGCTCCGGCGTTTTTCAATACTATTTTTACAGAATCCCGGTCGATGGATTCCGTGTAATTCTGCCAGGCGGTATCCAGAGATACCTGAGATAAATCCTCTTTTAGTTTTAAGCCATTTGTTTCATTGTCTTTCACCTCGGCACGCATATCGGTAAGGGACTGGATTTTGGGTATCTTCCCGGTATTTGGCTTTCGAAGCGATGGCACTTTGGAGATTTCTTCGGCATTGGGTGCCGGTTTTTTTTCATATCCCGGGTCAGGCGTTTCTTCCACTTTTTCAACGTCCTTTGGTGCCGGCTCTTCAGCGGAAAGAGGAGCGGGTTCATTTTCGGGCAGAGAGTCTTTGGGCGGAGTGAGCGGAGGTTGCGGCTGTGTAATTTGTACTTGAGAAGATGATTTCGGAGGTACTGGCGGGGCGGGTGTTGTGGCAGATTTTACATCAGGAGTTTTTTTTTCCGGTAGGGGTGCAGGCTTGCTGTTGTTGGCGAGTTGAACAGCTTGCGAAATATAGCACAACTTTATCAGAGCCATTTCTACGTGCAGCCGTTTGTCCCGGGCCATTTTGTAATTCACGTCGCAGTCATTGCAAATGTTGAGAGCGGTGAGCAGAAAGGAAGTGGGTGCCAGGCCAGAAAGTTGATGGTACCGCTCTTTCAGTGAATCGGTAACTTCGAGCAGGGTGCTCATTCCATCATCTTTGCACACAAGGAGGTCGCGAAGGTGGCCCGCCAGCCCGTTGATGAACAAATCGCCATCGAATCCATTCCGTATCACCTCGTCAAAAATGAGCATAACCTGGGCTAAATCTTGTGCCAAGAGGGCCTCGGTAAAGCGGAAGTAATAGCTATAATCGAGGATGTTCAGGTTGGCGGCGACATCGGCATAGGTGATGTTTTTCCCAAAAGAACTCACCATCCGGTCAAATATCGAGAGTGCGTCGCGCAACGCACCGTCGGCTTTGACAGCGACCACATGGAGGGCCTCCTTTTCCGCCTTTATCTTTTCCTTTTTGCAAATATTTTCGAGATGAGCGGTAATGTCTTTTACCTGAATCCTCTTGAAATCGAAAGTCTGGCACCGCGAAAGTATCGTGGGGATTATCTTATGTTTCTCGGTCGTGGCCAATATAAAAACGGCGTAAGGTGGCGGCTCCTCCAGCGTTTTCAAAAAGGCATTGAAAGCCGATGAGGAGAGCATGTGAACCTCGTCGATAATATAAACTTTGTAATGGCCCTGCTGGGGTTGGAAGCGCACCTGTTCGACCAATGCCCGGATGTGGTCCACACTGTTATTGGAGGCGGCATCCAGTTCCATGATGTTAAAGGAAGCATTTTCATCGAAAGAAATGCAGCTATCGCAGGTTCCGCAAGGTTCATGGTCTTTGGTCAAGCTGCGGCAGTTGAGCGCCTTTGCCAATATCCGTGCGCAAGATGTTTTGCCAACGCCACGCGGGCCGCAAAATAAAAAGGCATGGGCGAGGTGGTCGGTCTGAAATGCCTTTTTCAAAGTCTGCGACACATGGCTTTGGCCAACGACATCGGCGAAGCGTTGCGGGCGGTATTTTCGTGCGGAAACGATGTAACTCATTGGCGGCAGACGGTGTGTGCCGGGCAGGGAATTCTTTGAAATGAAAAAGATTTTTCGCTGCCCGCCAGGTGGGCAAAGGTATAAAAATCAGCCGGAAATGACCTTGGTTTTCGCAGCTTCCGAAATCGTTATAATTACGTTAATTGAAATCGGGCTGTGCTCCAAATTTCCACAAAATGCTATTTTCACACTCAATTTTAACTTAAATCAATTTCAGATGAAAAAAGTACTGCTTACTCTCACATCACTGGCAGTGTTGGCTGTTTTACAAACCGCCACTGCACAAATCCAGACACCGGCACCAAGTCCATTTTGTAAAATGACACAAAAAGCCGGCCTCACTGACATCACGGTAGAATATAGCCGGCCCGGCGTGAAAGGCCGCACCATTTTTGGCGGGCTATTGCCCTGGGGAGATTTGTGGCGCACCGGTGCCAATGAAAACACCACCATTACTTTCAGCGAAAAGGTCAACATCGGGGGCCAGGAGCTCAAGGCCGGCACCTACGCACTTTACACAGTTCCCAATCCCGATGAGTGGGACATAATATTTTACACCGATAGTGATAATTGGGGAACTCCCGAGAAATACGATGCTGCCAAAGAAGCCGTCCGCTTCAAGGTTAAGCCACAGGAATTGCCTTTTACTGTTGAGACATTTCTCATCGATGTGGGGTCGCTTCGCAACAACTCTTGCAATATTTCGCTTATTTGGGAAAGAACTGCTGTTCAATTCGAGGTGGGCCTGAGCACTGACGAGGCTGTGAGTGCTGCTATCAAAAGCACCATGGCCGGACCCAGTGCCAACGATTACTACGCCGCCGGACGCTATTACATGGAGGCGGACAAAGACATGAAGCAGGCCCATGAATGGCTGCACAAAGCCAACGTGATGAATCCCCGCTTCTGGACCCTTCGTCAGGAATCTCTTTGCCTTGCTAAAATGGGGAGTTATGCCGAGGCAATCAAAGTGGCCGAAAAATCCAAACAACTGGCCACCGAAGCTGGGAATAAGGACTACGAGCGGATGAACACCGAGTCTATTGCGGAGTGGAAGAAAATGTAACGCAGTAGTTTTTTTTAGAAAATAATTTGGAGAAGTATCGGGTGCATTTTGAATTCCAATACTTGAAAATAAAAGGATGGTGAGTGCGCTTTGCACTCGCCATTTTTTTTAGAGGTCCCGGCCAAGCCTGAAATTTTTCTCCAGCGCTTCCATTTCGTAGGTTATAAAACAGTTGCGTCCCGAAGGGCTTTTGAAAGGCATGGCGCACGCAAACAACTTGTCAATAAGTTCGCGCATTTCCTGCACTTCCAGTGGTTGCCCGCGTTTGATGGCAGAACTGCGAGCCATCGACCGGGCGAGGTTTTCGCTGATATTAAGGTTCAATTCTACGTTGCGCTTGTATTGGTAAAGCAACGTTTCAATGAGCTTCACTTCATCCTGGCGGCCCACCAGCTCGGCCGGTATACCCTGGACGACGAAAGCGCCATTTCCAAACGGTTGGATGTCGAAACCGAGTAAATTGATATGCGGTAAAATCTCCTGCATCAAAGCTGCATCGGCTGGTGGCAGGTTTATCGTTTTTGGGAAAAGATCTTTTTGGGTGAAAGCCTGCCGGTTGTCCAGTACTTCGAGGTATTTTTCAAAGAGAATGCGTTCGTGTGCCGCCTGCTGATCTATCAGCAAAAAGCCGGACTTGATATGGCTGATTATATATGTGCTGTGGATCTGGTAGGGTTCTTTTTGGGTTTTGGTAAATGAGGTATTGCCCCCGTCCATTTCATTGTTGTCTGAGATGCCACTTTGCAGAGTGATGGTTCCTTCCACATCTTGGGCGTCACTGCCCATTTCTTCTTCCAACTCGTCGAGACCCTCAAACAGTTTTCGCCAATCGCGTTGCGGGGTTCCCTGTCCGCCATTGTTGCTACCATCAAATCCGGAAGCATTGGCGTTTCCCTGCGATTCGTTTTTGCCGGTACCAGAGAGCTCTTTTTCAAAAGTTTCCTGCGCCGGTACTTCGAATGGCAATCCAAAATTTTGAGTGGGTGAAAAACTGGTCTCCTGGTCAAAATCCAGCGTGGGCATGATGCTGTACTGCCCAAGTGCGTGGCGCACTGCCACTTTCAAATAATTGTAAACGAGCCGTTCGTCGTCGAACTTTATTTCCTGTTTTGTGGGGTGCACATTGATGTCGATTCTGGCCGGGTCCATTTCAATAAAAAGCACGTACATGGGGTAGGTATCTTTTTGAATAAGGTCCTCGTAAGCCGACATCAAGGCATGGTGGAGGTAACCGCTTTTTATGAATCGCTGGTTGACAAAAAACAACTGTTCGCCCCGGTTTTTACGGGCAAACTCCGGCTTGCCGATGTATCCGCAAATTTTGATGACATCAGTATCTTCTTTCACCTTCACCAATTTGGGGTTGGCAGCCTTGCCAAAAGTTCCGACGATGCGCTGCCGCAATTTGCCGGGGGGCAGATGGAATATCTCGGTGCCGTTGTGGTGAAGGGAGAAAAAAACATCGACGTTGGCCAGCGCCACCCGCTGAAATTCATCGAGGAGGTGGCGCATTTCCAAAGCGTTGGATTTCAGGAAATTGCGCCGGGCGGGCACGTTGTAAAAAAGGTTTTTAATTTGAATATTAGTGCCTGCTGTGCATTGGCAAGGCTCCTGAACGAGCACTTGTGAGCCTTCGATTACAAGCCGTGTGCCCAGCTCGTTATTATGGAGGCGCGTGCGCATCTCCACCTGAGCAATCGCTGCGATTGAGGCCAGAGCCTCCCCCCTGAAACCCATCGTGCGTATGGAAAACAAATCTTTTGCCTCACGGATTTTTGAGGTGGCGTGCCGCTCGAAACAAAGACGGGCATCGGTTTCCGACATGCCGCAGCCGTTGTCGATGACCTGAATTAGCGTCTTGCCGGCTTCCTTCACGATGAGCTTTATGCTCGTACCTCCCGCATCGATCGAATTCTCCAATAATTCTTTCACCACCGACGCCGGCCGCTGGACGACTTCTCCAGCAGCTATCTGATTGGCAATAGATTCGGGCAAGAGCTGAATTATGTCAGCCATTTTATGGATTCTGTTTTATCACTCGAAAATTTTTACAATCCTGGGCAAATATACCTCTATGCCAATGAAAGCAACGACGACCAGTACGACGATGATGACCAGAAGAAGCATATTAGAACGCATAAGCTGACGTTGGCGGTAACTCTTGTCGGTGAGGTAGTGTCCCTTTCGTTGGAGGCTGCTGCGAATGCGCGCTTTCAGCGCTTCCGGGTTGTCGCCGGCCAATTGCTCCGCATTTTTCAGCCGTTCCTGAAAGGCCTCTTTTTTTTCATCGTAAAACCGGGGCCTATAAGTGAAAGGCACGGGTTTGGGTGGTTTTAGAAATCCGAATAATCCCATGTTGCTTTTATTTTTACAGACGTAGCCAGGGAAGAAATCAACCCCATCATCATTCGTCCGCGTTCATTTTTAAATTTTCATATACCACACCTGCAGTATGCTGCCAGGTGAATTTTTCACGTTGGATCCGGCCCGCAGCCACCAGCTTTACTGAGAGATGCGGGTCTTGCCAAATCTTTTGCATCGCTTCGGCCATAGCCTCCGGGGAGAGTGGATCCACCAACAGCCCGGCATCACCAGCTACTTCCGGCATCGACGACACATTGGAAGTGATGACGGGCACATCGCATTTCATCGCCTCCAAAAGGGGCAGGCCGAAACCCTCGAACATCGAGACGTAAGTGCAGGCATGGGCCGCTGCCATCAGTTTTGGCAACTCCGCGACGGCCAGGTAGTCCAAAAATTTTATATCCACCTGATGCTTCGAATACTTGAAGGCCGTGAGTACTTCTCCGGCTTTCCATGCAAAGCGGCCCCCAATGAGCAGTTTCACCGGAGCACCTGTTTTTTCTTTAAAAATATCGAAAGCACGAATCAGACGGTGTACGTTTTTGCGGGGGTGCACAGCCCCGATGTAAAAAAAATAGGGCTGCCCGCTGGTGTAATTGTCGCGTATCTTTTGCGCTTCGCCTTTGCTCAAAGGTCGGAAGATGTCCCGGCAACCGTTATAGGCCACGGCGATTTTTTCTGGCGCAATTCCGTATTGCCGCACAATGTCTGCTTTAGTGTATTCGCTAACGGTAACGATTCTGTCAGCACGCCGGTTGAATTTAGGCACAAAATGCCGGTAGTAACTGCGCTGCGAAAAAGGGAGTTGCTCTGGGAAATGCAGGTGTGCGAGATCATGGGTCACCAAAGTGGTTTTCACGTTGGTACGAAGGCAGAGAAAATTGTCAGGGGAGAGAAATACATCGGCCCGGTATTTTTTCAGAGCACTTGCCACCGCCCACTCGAACCACAGGTAGAATAACACAGGATGCCTTGCCGGCGGGAACAATACCACGGCGGTTACGTTGTCACCATAAATGAATTCCGGGCTGTAAGGACGGTCGAAAAAGAAAATAAATTCATCTTCGGGGTGCTCCTGCACCAAGCGTTTTACGACTTCATGGGTGAACCATCCCATCCCCTCTAATTTGCCTTTTATCAAAAGGCGTGTATTCACCGCTATTCTCATTTATACAAGTTGACAGTTTCCCAGATTGCAAAGAAATGAAGCCAAGTTTGGCTGATTTCGTAAATCTAAAGAATATCTTGCGTCCTGGAAAAATTCATACCGAAGCATGGAATTAATCACGAAATACTTTCCAAGCCTTAGTGGAAACCAAAAGCAGCAGTTTGGGCAATTGGAGCAGCTATACCACAACTGGAATGCGCGCGTAAACCTCATCTCACGCAAAGACATCGAAAATTTGTACGAAAGGCACGTGCTACATTCTCTGGCCATCGCCAAAGTATTTCAATTCTTGGATGGTACCGAGATACTCGATGTAGGCACTGGCGGGGGCTTTCCGGGGGTGCCTCTGGCCATCCTGTTTCCGCAGGTCAAATTTCTTTTGATCGATGGCACGCTTAAAAAAATAAAAGTGGTGGAAGACGTGATTCAACAGTTGGGACTGACCAATGCCTCCGCGCAGCAAATGCGCGCAGAAGAGTTGAAAAAAAAGCAGTTCGATTTTGTGGTGACGAGGGCAGTGGCCGCCCTGCCACAGTTGCTAACCTGGTGTCAGCGATTGGCAAAAGAAAAACACCTGCACGCTGTACCCAATGGCCTGATCGCTTTGAAAGGCGGCAACCTGAATACGGAGATAAAAGCTCTGCCAAGAGGCGAGTACACAGAAACCTACCCCATCTGCAGCTATTTCGACGAGTCTTATTTCGAGGAAAAATACGTGGTGTATCTGCAGCTGTAATGTGGGAAATGCATAAGCGGGAATTGTACGCTAACCATTTTTCAAAAAGCGGGAATAGGCGGCGCCAAATTACCAGCGGTTGAGCGGTTATGGAGGGGCCAGCTTATTTACCGCTCCCCTCCATCTGCTCAAAGTGGAACCTTTCAGGAAAAAGCTTGCGTATCAACGTCCGAAAAGCTTGCCGAGCAGTCCTTTGCCCACCATGCCTGCCACGTCGTCGAGTGCGCTGCCGTCACCATCTTTGTCGAGGAAGCTGGTGGCCATGTCCATGAGCGGATTGCCGGAGCTCTTTTGTTGGGTGACGGTGCCTGAAAGCAAGCCAGACAAACCGCCAAGGTCGAGCCCTTGTTCGCGCTTTTGCTTGCCGAGCATGCCCATGACCACGGGAGCGAGCATGCTCATGAGATTGCCGGTTTTGCCGGAGTCGAGGCCACTCATCTTGCTGATCATATCAACGGCGCCATTTTGACGGTCGCCGAGCAGATGTTTTACTATGCCTGTGCCATTGAGGGCGCGTTCCTGTTCCGGGCGGGGCTTTTCTTTGCCACCGAGCAGGCCGGTCAGGTTATCGAGGATGCTGCCATCGTGGTCGCGGTCGAGCGCATTTGCAAGGCCGCTGACACCTTCGGGGCTTGCCGCATTTTTAGCGAGTGCGCTCACCAAAGTGGACATAATGCCCTGCGCCGCTGTTGCTGTTTGTTTTTTTCCGGCTCCGCCTAATTTGCCAGAGAGTTGGTCAATCATACTATCGTTCATTTGACCTTGTAATAAATCGAGAAGGTTTGCCATGTTGTATTTTTAAGAAGTGAATAAATAAAGAGGGATGGTAAAATCCATCGTTTAGACGGGGAATTGCCGGAAAGTCTCAAATATTTTTTTGACGAATTATTTTAATAAGACAATGCGCTCCCCTATTGCGCTTTCAAAAATAGCAATTGTACGCCAATAGAGAGTAACCTCAACCAAACTAACTATGAAATTCTAATTTTTATAATAAATCAGGTTATCTTGCAATCTGAACAGAAACTTTTTAGATGAGCCAAGAATTACATCCCACCTCCGAGCCGATGCTTGCCCAGACCGATATTTCGGCTCTTGCCCAGCAGTATGTCCTCAATCTTTTTAATCAAAAAATTGACCCACGACTCCTTTTCCATTCCTACCGGCAAACAATGGAAATCGCCAAAGCTGTCAACACATTTGCCGAAGCAAACGGCAGTACCTCAGGAGATTGGGAAACGGCCGGTCTGGCAGCCTGGTTTATAAATGCGGGGTTCCTCTTCGACTATCAGGACCCTGCGCCAAAGAGTCTCGAATTGGCCACGAAATTCTTCGATGCCCATCAATTTTCTCCAGGAAAAAAGAGAGCCATCCTCGCTGTTTTGAAGGCAACGATTCTTTGGGAAACCCCAAAATCTACAGTTGGGCAGTTGTTGTCCGATGCCGTGAGGTCTGTGTATTTCGGGGAGAGTTTTTTCGAAAATTCACCTTTGCTGCGCATCGAACGGGAGTTGCTGCTCAACCTCCATTATTCAAAAGAAGAATGGGAGCAATACCAAACCCAGCAATTGCTAAACGCCCGATTTTACACCGCCCACGGCAAGATAACCTGCGAGCCGGTGACTGCCGCTCATTTTGTGGCATTGAAAGACCGGCTGGAAAAGCAAAAGGCAAAAAAAGTTAAAAGAGTTGACCCTCTCGACGACCGGAAAATCCGTAATCAGGAACGCCGGACTGCCAGTGGCACACAGACTTTCTTCCGTACCAACTATCGGAACCACATCAACCTGAGCTCCATCGCTGACAATAAGGCGAACATCATGATTAGCGTGAACGCCATTCTGATTTCCGTAATCATCTCTGTGATTTCTTACCGCAACATGACGGAGACTAATCCCGCCATTTTAATGCCTGCCATCATTTTTGTGGTGACGGGACTCACCTCCCTGATTTTTGCCGTTTTGGCGGCACGCCCTAAAGTCACCTCCTTGATTCACGAAGGCACGCCCATTGACGAGGCCAAGAAAAACATCGTGTTCTTTGGGAATTTCGTTTCCCTGAAAATGGAAAAATATGAGGAGCTGATGGACGAAATGTTCAATGACAGCGAGCTGCTCTACGGCAACATGACCCGCGACCTCTACAATCTCGGGAAGGTGCTCGACAAAAAATACAACTACCTTTCAATTTCTTACAATATTTTCATGGTAGGATTCGCCGCCACCGTCCTGACTTTTTTGCTGGCTTTGATGTTCTGAATGCAAATAGGCAAAATTCCTTGTGAAGCTTGCCAAATATATATTCTTCAACAAGGTTTTTGGAACGAATTCCTAATCATCTCCGCCCCATGTACCTCAGCACGAGGTAGAGCAACATCACCAATGCCGATAGCGCTGCCGAAACATAGGTCATGGCGGCCCACCAAAGCGCGTCTTTGGCGCCCTCGTATTCGGCGCCTTGTGCGACATTGCTTTCGTCGAGCCAAACCAATGCCCGCCGGCTGGCGTCGAATTCCACCGGCAGTGTGATGAACGCAAAAAGGGTTGTGACGGCGAACGCGACGATGGCGATCAGCAAAAGCTGAGGAAAAGACTGGAACAGAAAAAATGCGGCGAGTAGCAACCATTGTTGGGCCATGGCCGCCACATTTACAACTGGCACCAAGGCAGATCGCATCTTGAGCCATGCGTATGCTTCTGCATGCTGCACGGCATGGCCACATTCATGAGCAGCCACTGCAGCGGCAGCGACATTTCGCCCCTGATAAACCTGCGGACTCAGCATTACCGTTTTGGATATTGGGTTGTAATGGTCGGTGAGCATTCCTTTGCCCTGCGAAATCTTCACATCGCCGATGCCATAATGCCGGAGCATAGCTTCGGCCACTTCTTTGCCATCCATGCCGGAGCGCAGTCCCACCTGGCTGTATTTTTTGAATTTGCCTTTCAATCGGTTGCTGATGACAAATCCAACGACGGACATTCCAATAACTAATACCCAATAAAGCATACCCATTTTCAAAAAATTTTGTCGATTTAAAAAAACAGTGAAAATTAAACACGTAAAGAGCAATAATGGATTTGTTTTTCGACGAATTGCCCCTCCTTCAAAACACATCGTTCAGAATGTAAGACGGCTCATGGAATTTCCAGTCACCACATTTTTGCCATAAAATACTCATACAATTGCCCGGCATAGTTCATCGGGGGCAGTATATTTCTGAATGATTCCCATCGAATCGCCCCATTGAATTCAGAGTCGCTTTTATCACAAGGCCGTCACCCGTTCACGACAGATGGGGAGGAAAAATTCGGGTGGGGGGTTATGTTCTCAAAAAACATCCTGAAATTTGCTGCGAAAACAAGCTAATAAATATGGGCAGGAGGAAGAGAAAACCAATAATCGTTCAGGAAATAGAAATCACCGGTATGGCCGATAAGGGACGAGGTGTGGGCCGGGATGCCGATGGACGAGTCATTTTTGTTGAACATGTAGCGCCAGGCGACGTGGTAGATGCCCGAATCATCAAAAAAAAGAAAGACTACATGGATGGGTATGCCATCCATTACCACAAGTTATCGGAGCACCGAGTGGAGCCGTTTTGCGAACATTTCGGCGTTTGCGGAGGCTGCCGCTGGCAACATCTCAGCTACTCTGCGCAGATTCATTACAAAGAGCGGGTAGTGAGCGATGCCATTTTTAGAATAGCCAAAATTAAACCGGAAGAGTTTCTGCCCATCGTGCCTTGTGACCATACGACTTATTATCGCAACAAGCTGGAATATGCCTTTTCGGATAAGCGCTGGCTGACGAAAGAAGAGTTGAATACCGGTGCCACCAACATGGAGGATGTGTTGGGTTTTCACCGTCCCGGTGCTTTCGACAAAATCGTGGACATTCAACACTGCTGGCTGCAGGCAGACCCCTCTAATGAATTGCGCCTGGCGGCGAAAGCAGTCGCCATCGAACAGGGCCTTACTTTTTTCGACCTCCGCCAAAATGACGGTTTCATGAGGCACATCATGATTCGCCTTTCGTCTATCGGCGAACTGATGCTCATCGTTAGCTTTTTTGAAGACGACCCGGAGAAAATAAATCGTTACCTCGACGCATTGATTGAAAAGGTGCCAATGCTAACCAGCGTTTTTTATTGCATCAATTCAAAGATGAACGATTATGTGCTCGACCTCGACATAATAGGCTACCACGGGAAACCCTTTATCGAAGAGCAATTGGGCCATGTGCGGTTTAAAATTGGCCCCAAGTCGTTCTTCCAGACCAACTCCTGGCAGGCCAAAGTGCTTTACGACAAGGTGGTGGAATTTGCGGGATTGACCGGTATAGAAACTGTCTACGACCTGTACACCGGAGTCGGCAGCATCGCATTGTATGTAGCTAAATATTGCAAACAGGTGGTGGGTATTGAAGAAGTGCCGGAGGCCATAGTGGATGCCGTGGAAAACGCGCGGATGAACGGTACCACCAATTGCATTTTCTATGCTGGAGACGTGAAAGACATTCTCACCAGTGAATTCGCTGAAAAGCACGGAAAGCCCGACCTGGTCATCACCGACCCTCCCCGGGCCGGCATGCACGTCAGTGTGGTGGATATGTTCCTTCAATTAGAAGCCCCCAAAATAGTGTACGTGAGTTGCAACCCTGCCACACAAGCCCGTGACATCAGCCTGCTAAAAGAGAAATACGACCTACTGAAAATCCAGCCAGTGGATATGTTTCCGCATACCCACCATGTGGAGACGGTGGCATTGTTAGGGTTGCGGTGAAGTGCCTGAGGCACGGAAAGGAATTATGCGGCAACTGTATGCCTGGGCTAATCTTCCTCCTGCCGTTTTTCATCCCGGCCTTTGGTGCAGGACTTCCTCCGGTCGTTTATCTTTATTCCCGATGTCCACATTTATAAGCAGCGCCATGCACATGAAGAAAAAGGAGCCTGTCTTGTCTGTTTCCACCAAATCGTTCATGAGCAGCAGCCCGTCGATGACGACGGTGGTGAGAATGGCTATCAAGACGATGCGGCGGCGATTGGGGTCCGTAGTTTGGTGGTAAATGACCTCGGCTTTAAGGAGAACAAAAGCCACGAGCGCCAAAAACAGCAGCCCTCCCACGAATCCCTGGTCCACAAACGTCATGAGGTAATAACAATGTATTCCCGAACCTTCCGGGTTGGCACTGACATAGGTGGTGAATCCCGTGACGGTATACGATTTATAATATTTGGTGAAAGTGCCGGGGCCAAATCCCAGCCATGGCTTATCGGCCACCATATGGGCTCCGGCCACCCACCGGTAAACCCGTTCCATGGTAGAAACGTCGCGCCCTTTAGTGGTGGCGCTGAGGAGGTCGTCGAATCGCTCGTGTGTTATGGTTTTTTCGTAAGTAGGCTTTTCGTCGAGCCAGGTGCGGTGATGAAGTTGTCCGGCCACGAATAGCACTCCTCCAATGGCCGCCACCGTCAGGGTGATTTTCATCAGCCGCCATCGCACAATAAAATAACTACCGGCGGCCATTGCGAGGGTGATATACGCTGCGCGTGTATAAGAAAACTGGATGCCCACTAAAATTAGGAGCGCAGCAGCCAGCAACAGCCACCACGAGGAAGAGTATTTTCGGTACCAGCCGCGACCCAGCCACACAAATGGCAGAAAAACGGTCAACATGCAGGCATAGGCCACTTTGTTTCGGTAAAATGGGAACATCACTTTGTTGACCTCTGCGAAGCTGAACCCGTAATTGGCGTGGCGCATCAGCACGTAGAGTATGGTAAATACGAGGGGAACGAGTACCACCCAAATAATGGATTTTACGTCTTTTTCAGTTTTCAGCAGGGTGCCTGCAAGGAAGAAAAAGGTGGTGACGTACCAGATTTTTGCCAGAAAGAATTTGAGTGAAATAACAAAGTCCTCCGAATTGATAACCGTAAAAAACATCCAGGCGAGATGGAGCAGCAACAGCAGCGCAATGGGGTGACGTACAAAATTGGCCAACATTCTCCTCCCGTTTTTCAGGGCGTACAAAATGTAGATGCCCATCATCAACACCATCATTGGTTCCGTGGGAAGATCGGTTACAGTTCCATTGGGCAGCCATACCTCCACGGTGAGAGGTAAAAAAGCCAATAACAAAAAAAACACTTTTTTAAAATCCACCACCGCCAAATAACCGTACAGCGCCAATGCCGGAATGCCGGCCAGAAAATACCAATAACCCGCCGCCCCCGTCAGCAAGCTGGCGATGAGGACGGCACTAAAGGCTATCAGCAAGGTGCGCGTCTGCCGGCCGGTCGTGGCTAAAGATTGTTTCAACAGTCTATCGTCTATCGTCTAATGTCTATCGTCTATCATCTAATGTCCAATGTCTATCGCCTTTGTCTTGTCTTAAAATGCAAAATCGTTCGCCAATCGACGTCCCGGTAAGTCTCAAAAATGACGACGCCCAAGATGCTGAAAACGAAAGCGGCGAGGGTGGCGGCCACCACGGTAAGTGCCCTTTTTGGGCGCGATTTTATTAAAGGAACAGGCCCTGATTCAAGCAACAGTGTCGCCGGAAAGTCGGAGGCGAAAGAAGCCTTGGTTTGTTTGTAGCGCTCTTTGTCCTGGGCCAATTGTTCGCTCGCTCCGGTTTGCGTGTTTTTGAGCACCTCCACTTGTGCCATGCCCTTGTTGAAAGTATCGAGCCGTTCCCTGAGTTTGACCACTTCATTTGCGTAGCCTTTGATGTTGGCTTGCAGCAGCAACACCGAATCCCGGAAACTGCCGGTACTTTTCAGCGCTTCCACCTTTGCTTCAGCGTTGTTGCGTTTAGCCTGGGCTTTGGCCAACAGGTCTGACAAGCCCTCTGACTGGGCCAGGGGATTAAAAACGCCATACCGATGCCTCACCCGCTGCAAACTGTCGTTCAGGCTGTGTAGGTCGCTTTCTTTTTGCCGAATGTTGTCCTCGTAAGTAGTGATGATTTTTGCCTGGCTGTCTTTGATGAGCTTTTGTCCCAAATAGTTGATGCGCTCCCGGGCCGCGTTTGCCATGCGGGCTGCCAGTTCTTTGTCCCGGTCTTCCACCGACAGCTCGATGGCGTCGTATTTGGTTTTTACCACATCAAAATACTTCGCAAATTTCAGCCGGATGCTGTAGGGCCCGAGCGGGCTTCTGCTATCGATGTCGTAATGCTCGTACAGGTTGAATGAGTCAATCATAAAAGTCGCCAACTCACCCGAATTGGCAATGCTCAACAGCCGGTCCATATCGTTTTCGGTGCCGTAATAATTGGGCGCCTGGGTGGAGGTGCCGAAAATGGTTTCAGGTATGGCCAGGTCGGGGCTGGCGGCATAAAATATAGTGGTGGATTTGTAATACACCGGCAGCAGCAGCGTAATGATGGCCGTCCCAACTGCCGTCACGAGGCAGGTGATGAGGATGATTTTTTTCCACTTGAAAATGGTCTCGACGACGCCGAGCAGGTTGTCTTTATGCTCCATGAAAAGTTGAATGGCTGAGTGGTTGAATGGCTAAATGGATTTCCAACCATCCAACCATTCAAAATACCGGGCAAAAGTAAGGAGTTTGGGCGGGGTTTTATCTTTTCACCAAATCGAACAGCATTTTCAGCCGGATGAGGCGGAATATGAACGCCAGCAGAAGCCCCGCAGCGATGGCTGCCCCGAATCTTAACAGCCAACTGCCGCCGGCAAAATTGTAGAGTTGCCAATCGGCCAAAACCACGACAGTGACGAATCCCGACACTTTGGCCACCTGCCGCAGCCCGGTGGGCAGCCGGAGTTCCTTTTTTGCAATCCACATTTGACCCACCAGCACAAAAGCCTGCGTGGAAAGGGCGGCAGCTCCCGCGCCCACGGCTTTCAGGTGGGGAATGAGCAACAGGTTCAGCACCACATTCACCACGATGCCGAAAAGGAACAGCCGGTTCATTTTCCGCAAACTCTCATTGGCGGTGAGCAGAGTGCTGTAGATGAAAATGCCGCTGAACGGCACCAACGTCAGGATGATACATGCCAGCACTTCGCCGTAATACGGGGTGGCCGTGGCCGGGTAGAGCCAGAGCATGATTTCCGTGCGGAAGAAAAAACAGGACACCGCCAGCGTGATGGTGCCCGCCCAGATGAGCTGCACCGCGAAGCGCAGCAGGGAGGGAATTTCTTCATCGGTGGCTGCCCCCTTTTCCCGTTTGCGGAGCAGCGTTGCAAACATGGGCAGCAGCAGCCCGGCAAACAGGAATCCCACCATGTTGAACGCATCGAGCAGCCGGTAGGCGGCGGCGTATATCCCCGCTTCCTGCCTGCCGTCCGGCAGCATCCATTCGAGGATGACGATGTCGAGACGGGTGTAGGCCGTCATCAGAAAAACAGCCAGCGCATACGGCGCCGATTTTTTTAAAACGGCAATGGAAAACGGCAGGTTGAGCCGCAGCCGCAGCGGTTGGCGCAGGTGTTTTTTTACGATGAAAAACGCCGTGAGGACCGTCAGGCCCCACGCGATGTTTTGCGCATGCACGAACCATTTTATCTGGAAATCGCCCGGAAGAATGCCGCCCCACAGCAACAGCGCACACAACACGATGAGGATGATTTTGTCGAGGGTGGACACCACGCTGTCGGTGCGGTACATCCCAAGCCCGGAGATGTTGGAGCGCAGATAGGCCACCAACGAGATGAGCACGTGGTTGAGGGCGATGAAAAACAGCAGGTAAAATACCTCCCGCTCGAAACCCCGCACGAGGGCGGCCACAAACACCAGCACGAGGTATATGCCGGTGAGCATGGTCTTGAGCACCAGTATGTTGGGGAAATACCTGTCGAGCAGTTGCGGGTGCCGGGCTATCGTGCGGTTATTGAAATAATGGATGCCGAAATCGTTGACGATGAACAGCAAAAAGGCAAAACTGAACAGCGTGGCATAGAGGCCGTAGGTTTCGGCCCCCACCGTGTCCTGTATCTTGCGCTCGATGCCGAAGACGTAAAACGGCTTGATGAGCACGTTCACAAAAATGAGGAAGATGGCGTTGAGGAAAAATTCTCTTGTCATCCGCGGGAAACGTAGCACCGCAACTCAATAAAACATGTAACACCACACCGATTGCG